>DATJVA010000094.1:0-8913 GCA_035502015.1 Thermoplasmata archaeon
CCGTGGGCCTTCGCGAGCTCGAGGGCCCTACCCACACCTCGGAACAGCTCGAGTCGCTCGGCGTCGCGCAGGTAGTGAAGGTCCGGGTTCAGCGTGCCGTCACGGTCGACGAACAACGTCCTCCGAAGAGGCCGGCCGAAAGTGCCCTCCGCCCGCGTGAGTTCCACCGGGCGGCGGAGGACCAGGACAGGATAAGGGTTCATCTCCGACCCGGATTCCCGAGACGATGCCCACGGGTGCCGCGGAGGTCGACCGACACCGGAACGAGCTCGACCGAGCGATCGGCGAAGCGACCGAGGAACTCCGTCGCGAAACGGGCCCTCTCGGGATTCTCTACTCTGGCGGGGTCGACTCGAGCCTCCTCGCCTGGGAGCTCCGGGACCGACCGGGGGTCACGCTCTACACCCTTGCGAGCGACGGGAGCGCTGACCTTCGCGCTGGCGAGACGGGGGCCGGGCGCTTGGGGCTCCCATGGGAGCATCTCCCACTGAGCGAATCCTCGATCGCCACGGCGACCGCTCGGTTCTCGGAAGAGCTCGGCGGGGTGGCCCCGGTCGTTCGGACCGTCCTGCTCTCCTTGGCCATCGCGATCAGCCAGTGCCCCCGGGACCGACTGCTGTGCGGTCAAGGAGTGGACGAGCTGTTCCTCGGATACGCGCATTACCGGGGACTCTCGGTGCACGATGCGGAGCGACGGTCCCTCGATGACCTCGCTCGCCTGCTCGAGAGCGACTGGCCGCGGACCCAAAGGATCGCCGAGAGGGTTGGAAAGAGGATCACGGCACCCTATCTCGTCCCCGTGTTCCGAGAGGCGGCGCTCCGCATCCCGGTCGAGCTCCGCCTTCCCGCGGACCGGCCGAAGGGGTTCTTTCGGGACTGGTCGCGGCACCGCGGCCTTCCCGAGGAGCTCGCGACCCGGCGCAAGCGAGCGCTCCAGTACGGCAGCGGCGTGGACGCGCTCGTACGCCGCAGCGCGCGAACGGACCGTTAGGCCTCTACGCGAGTGCCCGCCTCGCCGCGCAGCGCGCGGGCCAGCGATGGGATGTCGGCGATCACGAACCGACGACCGCCCCCATCCAAGAACTCGAGGCCGGCGGTGACCTTCGGTCCCATCGACCCGTGGGCGAACTCCCCCCGTCGTTGGAACTCGGCGAGCTCTCGGCGCGACACCTGGCCGAGCCAACGCTCGCCGCGTTTTCCGAACGACACGGCCGCACCGGGGACGTCCGTCACGATAGCGAGCGTGTGGATCCCGAGCTCCTGGGCGACCAATGACGCCGCGAGGTCCTTGTCGATCACCGCCTCGACGCCCTCGTACGTACCGTCGGGCCTTCGAACGACGGGAATCCCTCCCCCGCCCGCAACGACCGGGATCCAGCTCGATCCCATGTTCGACTCGAGAAGGGAACGGACCGCAGCGCCCTCGATCCATCGCACCGGTCGAGGCGACGGCACGATCCTTCGCCAGCCGCCCCGCGCGCCGTCATACTGCATCGACCAGCCGTATTGCTTGCGAAGGACGCGCGCCTCATCCTCCGGATAATAGCGGCCAACCGGCTTCGATGGGTTCCGGAATGCCGGGTCGTCGGCCGACACCTCGGTCCGGCTGATCACCGTGATCACCGAACGCTTCACCCCACGGCGCGCGAGGGCCGGCGTGAGCTCGGTCTGGATGAGGTAGCCGATCTGCCCCTGCGTCTCGGCGCCGAGGACGTCCATCGGCCGCGGCGCGATCTCGCGAGCGGCAAGCTCGTTCTGACGCAGTAGAGCCCCCACTTGGGGACCGTTACCGTGCGATAGTACGAGCGTGTCTCCGCTCGCGGCGACCTCGGCAAGCACCGCCACGGCCTGGTGCATCTGGGTCCGGGCTTCCTCCCACGAGCCGCGTCCACCGGCCCGATGGAGGGCGTTCCCCCCCAAGGCGACCAGGATCCCCGCCATCCGCGTCCGTTCCGGCAACCCGGCCAGGGATGAATAGTTCGGCGGTGGACCCGGCTCGACGGCGCTCCTCGGCCCACGGTCCGAATACCCCTATATACCCAGGGTCCGCTCTCGGAGCGTGGCGGACAAGGCGGAGTCCCTTTTCTGTCCCCTCGAGTTCCGTTACGGCCGCGATTCGGTCCGGGACATTTTCTCCCGGGACGCCCGGTTGCAACGCGCTCTTCGCGTCGAGGCCGCGCTGGCAACCTCCGAGGCCGAGCTCGGGATGATTCCCGCGGACGCGGCGGCCGCGATCGACCAGGCTGCCTCGACCTCGAAGGTCTCGGTCGCTCGTGTGGACGAGCTCGAGCGGGTCCTTCGCCACGATGTCATGGCGATGACGCGGGCGCTGGCCGAAGCGGCCGGACCGGCAGGCCGCTGGGTGCACTTCGGTGCGACCAGCGCGGACATCACGGACACCGCGCTCGCCCTGGAGCTCAAGGAGAGCGTCACCATCCTTCGGGAGGACCTGACGAAGCTGGCACGTACGCTCGTCGAGCTGGCCCGGAAGCACCGGGCGACACCCGAGGTCGGCCGGACCCACGGCCAGCACGGAGTGCCGATCAGCTTCGGCTACAAGATGGCCGTCGCAGCGGCCGAGGTCGCACGGCACCGCGACCGCCTCGACCAGTTGACGCCCCGGCTGGCCGTGGGTAAGATGGCCGGGGCTGTCGGAACGGGCGCCGGCTTTGGCGGCCGGGGGGCGGAGCTCGAGGCTCTCGTCATGAAACGGCTTGGACTCGCCGCAGACGAGGCGCCCACTCAGATCGTCGGGCGGGACCGCATCGCCGAGTTCACGAACTTCCTCGCCCTAGTGGCCGCGACGGCCGAACGGGTCGCGACCGAGGTGCGAAACCTCCAACGGACCGAGATCGCCGAGGTGTCCGAGCCGTTCGACGAAACGCACCAGGTCGGCAGCTCAACGATGGCCCAGAAGCGCAACCCGATGGTCTCGGAGAACGTCACCAGCCTCGCTCGCCTCGTGCGCGCGTTCGCGTTGCCTCCGCTCGAGAACATGGTGCAGTGGCACGAGCGGGACCTCGCGAACTCGGCGAACGAGCGGATCGTCCTCCCCCACGCCATCGTGCTCACGGACGACTACCTCACGAAGCTCGCCGAGGTGTTCGCTGGCCTCCGCGTGGATTCCGGTCGCATGGCCGCAGAGCTCGAGCGCTCGGCCGGTGGGTCGATGACCGAGAACCTGATGCTGGCGCTGACCTCGAGGGGGCTCGCCCGTTCGGAAGCGCACGAGCTCCTTCGGACGCTGACCAGCGACCCCTCGAAAGGCCCCCCGCTCGTCGAACGAGCGAAGGCGAATCCGGTCATCCGTTCGCACTTCTCGCCCCTCGAGATCGAGGAGCTTCTCGACCCCGGGACCTACGTCCGAGCGGCCGCCGCCAAGACCGACCGGATCGTCCACGACCTCGAGCAACGCCTCTCGGCATGACGGAGAGCGACTTCGCCTGGACGGCGGTCGTGCGGCTCCGGTTGGACGACACGACGCTCGCCGACTGGCTCGACCAGGCGCTTCGGCCGGAGGCTTCCCGAGAGGTGCCACGGGCCCAGGCCGAGATACGTCGGGGCGAGGGGAACTCGCTCGAGCTGACGATCCGCGCCCGGGACTCCGGGGCCATGCGCGCCGCGCTGAACACCTATCTCGGGTGGATCCACCTTTCCCTCGCAACCGCCCGGTCGGCCCGCGGGCAGAACTGACGGCGGGGTCCACCTCCGCTGCCGAAGCGCTTATGTTGGTCGGCCGGTCACCGGCCCCGTGGCCCTGCCCGCGAAACTCCAGAACGACATCCGCCAGTTCCAGCGGCTCCAGCAAGAACTATCCGCCGTCCAGCAGCAGCGGCTTCAGATCGACCTCAAGCTCCGCGAGGTCAACCATACCCTGGAGGAGCTGAAAGGGCTCCCCGAGGACGTCGTCGTCTATCGCCCGATTGGGGGACTCCTCGTCCGGGCGAAGAACCGCAAGGAGGTGGAGGACCTTCTGACCGAGGACAAGGAGACCTCCGAGGTCCGGCTCAAGGCGGTCGAGCGGCAGGAGAACCACCTCAAGGAGCGCTACACCCAGATGCAGCAGGACCTCACACAGGCGCTCCAGGTCGCGGACGCCGCGGGCCCCTCGGCACCGGCCACCGACGCCGGGACCCAATCGTAAGTGGTAACGGTCCGCCGCTACGACTTTCGCCGCACGAGACGGGCCGCCACTTCCTTGAGCAGCGGCTTACCCCGGGACGGAATGGTCTGGCTCTTGTCGACGCACTTGAGTGCGACCCGCGTCAGTTCTTCGATCCGCCGCTCGGAGTAGTCGAGGCTCCCCGTCTCTCGGATGACAGTCCGTGCTCGTTCAATGTCCTCGGGGGTCGCTTGGGCGTTGCCGAGGACGCGGCGGAGCCGTGAGCGGTCGGTTTCGGACCCGTTCGCCCAGGCCTTGACGACCAGCAGCGTGCGCTTCCCCTCCACGAGGTCGTTCGAGCTCTTGCCCGACTCTTCGGCGTCGAACCCGGCCCCGAGGACGTCATCCCGGAGCTGGAAAGCGATCCCGATGTTGGTTCCGAATGTCTCGAGGTCGCCGAGCCGGTCGGCACGGCGCCCGCCGAGAAGGGCTCCGATCTTGAGCGGGGAGACGACCGTATAGATGGCGGACTTGAATCGGTGGACGGCGAACACGTCCGACTCTCGGACCGTGCCGGGGTCGAGAGCGCCGCTGCGAATGTCGAGCAGCTGGCCGACGGCGGTCAAGCGCGTCATCCTCGCATACTCTTCCAACGCCGCGAGTCGGGCGGAGGGCGGGGCGCGGGCGGCGAGGAAAGATTCGACGGTGAGCGGCTCTTCGAAGTCCCCGAGGGTGATCGCGATCCCGACGCCGTAGTCCTCGCTCGAACCCTCCCAGTGGTCCCGTCGGTGGGCCTGCGCGAGCGATAGGTGGACGGTAGGACCTCCCCGACGTTCCTCGGCGTGGTCGATGATGTCGTCGTGGATCAGCATCCAGCTCTGGAAGTGCTCTACCGCCGCGGCCGCGGGCAATGCGGGACGCGGGCTCCGCCCCGTGGCGAGGTAGTATCCTCCCAGCACGAGCATCGCCCGGAACCGCTTCCCGCCCCGGAGGGTGAACTCCTGGTTCACGTCGATGTAGGACCGGACCTCGGGCGGAGCGCCCCGGCGGGTGCGGTCGTACGAGGCCTTCAGTTCGCGCTCGAGAAGTGGTAGGAATCGAGAGAGGGCGGCGAGGTCCACGGCAGGTGCATCTGGACGTCCATCCTATTTAACGGACCGGGCGTTCGCCGACGTGATGGCGTCCACCACGTTCATCGAGTTCGCGAGCGCGCTCGTGGAGGCGATGGGTCAGAAACTCGACGCGGCGAAGCCGACCCCGGAAGGGCTCACCCTCCGAACGAGCGATGGTTTCCTCTACTCGTTCCTCGAGGACCCCAACGTCGTCTCGCTCGAGACGATCCGCCAGCTGCTCGGAAGCGAGCGCAACGTGCTCGCACGGCTGGTGGTGCTCACCCCCGGGCACCTTCCCCTTGCCTTCACCCAAGAGATCCAGAGCCACGGCGGGACTCTTGTCGAAGGTAGCCGGTTCGCGGAGCTCGCCCGACAGCTCGGCCTCGAGACGTACTTGGGAGAAGAGCCGCGTGCCCCACCCAAGGAGGCCCGCCGCCTTCTGCCGAGCGCGCAACAGCTCGACGGCATCGTCCATCGGGCGCGCACGTGGCTGGACTGGGGGGTCCCGGCCCTCGCCCTTCGGTTCTATCGACAGGCGGCGGACCTGAAGCCCGGGTTCCTGCCGGCCCGGATCGGCATCGGCCGTGCCCTTCTGGGACTCGGGTTGATCGATGACGCCGACCGGGCGTTCGACGACGTGATCCTGCTCCGACCCGACGACATCGAGGCGCGCCTGGGGAAGGCCGCCGTCCTCGGGGCCCGGGCCCGACCCAAGGAGGAGGTCGCGGCCTACCGCAAGATCCTGGCGGAGGACGACACCCGGAACGAGGTCCGGGCTCACCTGCTCGCGGCCCTGATCGAGATCGGAGACTGGTCGGGAGCGAAGGTCGAAATCGAGGCCTTGCTGCGCAAGACCCCCGAAGAGCCCCAGCTCCGATTCCTCCATTCCGAAGCCCTTTCGCGGACGGGAGAGAAGTCGAAGGCCCAGGACGAGCGGCTCGAGGCGCGCCGGCTCGGACTCACCTTCGAGCGCGAGACCGCACTGTGCAAGCACCTCGGCATCGCACCCCCCGAGCCGCCGGCGCCGGCCGTCGAAGAGGTCCCTCCGGCCGCCCCATTACCCAAGGCCACGGCGCGACGAAAGAGCGCTCGCCCACGGGGCGGCGTCCGCAAACAAGGGACACGACCCTCGAAGCCGCGGGTCGGTCCTTCCGTCGGTCCTCCGGCGGGCCGCAAACGTAAGTAGTCCCTCCCCGGGTCGGGTCGCGCCGGAGGCTGAATGCGCGTCATTTCGGTGCTACCGAGCGCCACCGAGATCGTCCACGCCCTCGGCCACGGACGTGAACTGGTGGGCCGAAGCTCGGAGTGCGACTTCCCCTCCGACGTTAGAGCACTGCCTGCCGTGATGCGTCCTCGAACCCTCGACGCGGACCGGCCTTCGAGGGCGATTGACGAACGGGTCCGGAGCGCCCGGTCCCGGCACGAGAGCCTCTACGAGCTCGACCTCGACCTCCTTCGGTCGCTGCGCCCGGACCTTCTGTTGACCCAGAACCTGTGCAGCGTCTGCTCCGTCACGGAGGAAGAGGTCGCCGACGCGTGCGCCCGGGCCGGGGTACGGCCCCGCGTCGTGTCGCTCGCTCCCACGAACCTTACCGAGGTCTGGACCTCGTTCGAAGAGGTCGGCCGCGCGCTCTCGGACGCCAACGCCGGGGACGTGCTCGCTCGGTCGTGCCGAGCTCGTGCGGAGCCCTCACCGGGGTCCGGCGCCACCGTCGCGGTGGTCGAGTGGGTCGACCCGCCGATACTGGCGGGCCTGTGGACTCCCGACATCATCACGGCGGCCGGGGGTCGACCCATCGGTCCCGGGACGGGGGAGCCGGGAGCTCGAACTACCTGGGACAACCTCGTGAGAGTGCGACCC
The DNA here is from genome assembly GCA_035502015.1 of Thermoplasmata archaeon. Lineage (GTDB taxonomy): Archaea > Thermoplasmatota > Thermoplasmata > Lutacidiplasmatales > UBA184 > Lutacidiplasma. Next base: position 7,076 of record DATJVA010000094.1, read on the forward strand.
GATCTAGTCATCGTGAGCCCCTGCAGCTTCTCGGTCGATCGAACGACCCGGGAGCTCGACACGAATCCAAAGCTGCGGGCCGCGATCCGCTCACTGGGCCCTCGCCTCGGAACGTTCGTCGCGGACGAAGCGTACTTCAGCCGGCCCGGACCCCGACTGGCGGACGGGATCGACCTCGTTCGCGCACTTCTCCGGGGAAGGGAGACCCGAGGGCCGATGCCGGTTGTCCCAATTGACTCGAACCCGAAGGCGATACGGGAGGTCGGAGCGTGAGCAACGGGCCATACTACTACACGGCCTGGACACCGACCACGCCCCCGCGAGCGGCCCACGCCACCTCTCGGACCGAGCTCATCCACATCGCCATCACCTTCGTGGTGCTCACCGTGGACCTCGTCATCATCCTCAGCGGGCGGGGCCTCCTCGAATCGGGGACCGTCACCACGTTGGTCGCCCCGCTGTCCATCTACTTTGTTCTTCTCGCGGTCGCCGCCACGCTCACGGGCTTCTTCGCCCACGAGATGGCCCACAAGTTCGTTGCCCGCCGCCTAGGGTATTGGGCGGAGTTCCGGATGTGGCCGACGGGCCTCCTTCTGTCGCTCATCACTTCCGTGGGCGGCTTCCTCTTCGCGGCGCCGGGAGCAACGATGGTCGACGGGATGGACCCCCGGGACCTCCAGGGATGGGGTCGAACGGGGGTGGCCGGCCCCGTGACGAACCTCGTGTTCGCCGCCGGGTTCTACGCCGGCTCGATCGCCACGCTCGGCTTCGGGCCCAACGTCTTCGGCGCGCTCCTGTTCCTGGCCGTGATCAACTCGCTGTTCGCGACGTTCAACCTCCTCCCAATCGGCCTCCTCGACGGCGCGAAGGTCTATCGATGGGGCGCCGGCCGATGGGCCGCCGTGTTCACGGTCGCCGCGGCCGCTCTCGTGGTGTCGTACATGGCATTCTACTTTTACGGGACACCGCTGCTGGCGTGGTAGGGCGGTAGAGGTCGATGAGCGCCCCGAGAGTCGTTGAGCTCGGTCAGGGACGTCAACTCCTGGACCTCGGGTTCCGCGACACGGAAGGCCTCGTGGCGGCCTACCTTCTTCCCGAACAGGATGGCTGGGACCTCATCGAGACCGGCCCGTCAACCTGCCGCGACGCGCTTCTCGCCGGTGTCTCACGCGCGGGCGTCTCCCGCGATCAGGTCCGGCGGGTCTTCGTGACCCACATCCACCTGGACCACGCCGGTGGAATGGGCGCTGTCGTGGAGGCGTTCCCGAACGCCACGTTCTACGCGCACGAGCTCGGGGTCCCTCACATGATCGACCCGACGAGGCTCGTAGCCAGCGCGCGCCGGGCGTGGGGAGATGCGACCTCCGACCAGCTCTGGGGGCCGATCCCGCCGGTGCCAACCTCGCGCATCGTCCCCCTGCGAGGCGGAGAAGAGTTTCCGATCGCGCACGGAACGCTGAAGGTCCTCGCCACCCCCGGGCACGCGCGACACCACCTCGCGTTCTTCGACACCGCGCTTCGCGGCGTCTTTACGGGCGACGGAGCGGGGGTCCGCCTGGAGAACTCAGCGCACCTGAGGCCGGCCGTCCCGCCCCCGGACCTCGACCTCGAGCAGTTGTTCGCCAGCATCGAGCTCATGCGGAGCACCGACCCGAAGCTCGTCCTCTTCAGCCATTTCGGTCCGAGCCCCGAGGGCGCCGCGGACCTGCGCCGGTATCGGACGATCGTGGAGCAGTGGCGTGACGTGGCCCTTGCGGCGGCCCGAGAGAAACCCGACGCGGATTTTGTCGCCGGTCGGTTGAAGGAATATGACCTCGGAGGCGGCACCGGTTCCATGC
>DATJVA010000095.1:0-2871 GCA_035502015.1 Thermoplasmata archaeon
GCCAGTGGATGAGCGCGATCTCGGCCGTTCTTCCCGTGGCGTCCGCCCTCCTCGTGTTCTTTCCGGTGCACGCGTCGAGCGGCACGTCGGACGCGCTGGCGGTCAGCCTCTTCCTTTCGGCGATCTTCTACCAGACCTCCGGGTCTTTCCTTCACCTGATCTCTTCGGGCACCCGGGTGCACGAAAGGGAGCTGATCACCTCGGGCCAGAGCCGCATGTTCCGCTTCGCGGACGAGCTCGGAAAGAAGGAGGAGGCCATGCAGTTCCGCGAGTCCGCCCTCGTCAAGCGGGAGGCGGCCGTCGAGAACGCGGACCTCTCGATCCAGCGCCAGTACGACTCCCTGAAGGAGGCCCGTGCCCAGCTCGACGCGCTCGAAGAGGACTACCGCCAGAGGTCCGACGCGCTCGTCGAGAAGGAGCGCTCCTGGGCCGGCAAGATCGCGGAGATGGACGGACGCGAGCGTCAGGTCGAGGACAAGACCAAGGCGCTCGAGCTCCGAGAACAGGAGATCAACCGCCTCGTGCCGCAGATATCGACCCGGGAGGCCCGGCTGATCGAACAGGAGGGAGCGCTCACCCAACGCGACCTCGAACTGACCCAACGGCAGGAGGCCGTGACCCGTAGGGAGCATGACCTCAAGGAGTCGGAAACTCGTCTTTCCGCGCGCAAGACGGAGATCGACCAGTTGACCGCCGACCTTCTGCGACGGGAAGGCTCCGTGACGGCCCGAGAATCAGGGCCGAAAGGAACCGCAGGAGCCCCCGCGACCCTCAGCCAGGACCTGGTCGCGCGAGAGGTACGGCTCCAGCAGTTCAAGGCGACGCTCGACGAAGCCAACATCGCGCTCGGTCGCAAGTCCCGGGAAGCGAGCGAACGCGCCAAGGCCGCGGAGGAGTCGCTCACCCGCGCGTCCCGGAAGGAGGCAGAGCTCGCATCTCGAGAGGCGGCGCTGAAGCATCGAGAGGCCGAACTGGCGGACCTGCTGAAGGCGGCCGACGGCCGGCGTACCCAGTACGATGCCGCGGCCCGCGACTACGAGAGTCGCCTCACGAGCCTCGGGCGGGACCAGGTCACGGTCGCCCAGAAGAGCGCGGATGTCGAGCGGTCGCTGAAATCGCTCGCCGACCGCGAGGCGGCCGTGGCCGCCCGTGAGGCCCGGACGAAGGCATTGGCGGCGGAGATCGACCGTCGCGAACAGGCCCTGCACGAACGCTCTCGCTCGCTGGAGGCCGTGGAGGCCGAGGTGAGCCTTCGGCGCCAGGCTCTCGAACGCGGAGGCGACCTTCCGATCGCTGGCCTCGCGGCCGTTGCCGCGGCGGACCAGATGGACCGACCTGCGGGTGAGCTCCCCTCCCGTCGGGGTCGCGGCGGGCGCAGCGAGGGGATTCGGGACGTTTCGCCCGTCGCGTCGCGGGAGGCTGACACTCTATCGGCCCCTACGGGCCGGCGGTTCTCCGACCGCCTTCCGAGCGGAATCCCTCGGCTGGACGACCTACTTCTTGGGGGCATTCCACCCCACGCCCACGTGGTGGTCCTCGGGGACGCGTTCGTCGGCAAGGAGGTCGTGCTCTACTCGTTCGTTGCGGAAGGCCTGAAGCGCGGCGAACCTGCCTTGATCGTCACGGCCGCCCGTTCGCCGGACGAGATCGCCGAAGCGATCGGAGTGGTCCTCCCGCAGTTCCGCGAGTACGAACAGATGGGCATGGTCCGATGGGTCGACGCGTCCGGTTCCGGGTCCGCCGCGGGAGCCAACCGGACCGTCGTGAAGGGCGCCAACGACCAGGCCGGGATCCTGACGTCGGTCGGTACCATCGCTCGGTCGTTCGAATCGACCCAGACCGGCGCGTTCCGGGTCGCTTTCCTCGGTCTTTCAGCGGTCCTGGCTCATGGCGACGAGCGGGTCGGATTCTCGTTCCTTCAGAACGTGGTCGGCATCTTGAAGCCCCGTCCCGCGCTCGCGATGTACTCGCTCGAGGCGGGCGCTCTCTCCGAGGCCGCCGTCGAGAGCCTGCTCGGCCGAATGGACGGGGCGATCGTCTTCCGGCAGGAGCGCGACAAGACGTTCCTCGCTGTCAAGGGCGTCGGAGAGGTCGAGACCCGGGACTGGGTCGAGTGCCGCGCAACGAACCGGGCGCTGGTCATCGGCTCGTTCGCGCTTGAGCGGATTCGATAGGACCCGAACGGCCCCCGCCACTCCTGGCGGGAGCCCCGCAGGATCATTTCCCTGACCCGAGCTATCGGGAGACTTCCATCGACCCGTACTCCGTACGGTCGATGATGTAGCGGGGTTCTTCGCCCGAGAAGAACCGCCGGAGATTCGTGATCGCCCGGTCGAGCACGTACACTTCCACACCCGGTCCGAATCCGGCGCTGTGGGGGGTCGCCACGACGTTCGGCAGGGAGGCGAACGGGAATCGGTGTTCGATCCGTCCCTCTCGGAAGTCCTCGTGCCACCAGACATCGAGCGCGGCACGGAACGAGGGATGTTCCTTCAGGTGGTGGAACAACGCTTCTTCTCGGACGGTGCCCGCGCGCCCGATGTTCACAAAGACCGCGTCCGAGGGCATGGCCTCGAGAACCTTCTGGTCGACCGAATCGGCCGTCTGCCGGGTCAGCGGCCGCGCGTCGAAGACGAAACTCGCTCCGTGAACGGCCTCGACCATTCGGTCGGCGGGGTACATCGCGTCACATCCCGGAGCCATGCGTCCGGTCCGGTTCAGGCCGACGATCCGCATCCCGAACCCGGAAAGTCGTTCGGCGATCGCGCGGCCGATCTCCCCGTACCCGAGGATCACGGCCGTCCTTCGCCATAGGAGCCGCTGCTCGGGCGGCGGTCGGAGGCGACCCTCACGGACTTGGGCGTCGGCCCG
>DATJVA010000096.1:0-6438 GCA_035502015.1 Thermoplasmata archaeon
TTCGGCCACCTTCCCCCGGCCTGGGAACCGACCCCGGTCCGACCCCGACTGCCCGTCGGCATCGCGATCGTCTCGGTCCTGATCGCGATCTTCGGCGTCGTGATGCTGCTCGCCGGCCTCCTCTACTTGCTGGCCACGCTCTCCGTGAACATCTTCCCGCCGTCGCTCGAAATCTTTCCGTCGATCGACGTCTACGGGGCCGCGGTGCTCGCGGTCCTCGGGGCGGCGTTGATCGGGATCGCCACCTCGCTCTGGCGACAGGAGACGTGGGCGCTCTGGACGACGATCGTCCTCGTCTTCGCGACCGCGGCGTACCTGTTCTTCACCGACTACATCACGGTCCTGTTCCTCGTCTTCGTCGTGCTGTTCCTCTATCTGATCTCGGTGCGGCGCTACTTCTACTGATGCGGCTCCTGATCGCGCAGCTCTCCCCTACCCCCGGCGACCTCGAGCGGAACCTCGAACGGCTCGGACGGGCCGTGCGCGCCGCTCCCTGCGACGTCGCCGTGTTCCCCGAGCTCTACCTATCGGGGTACCGCATCGGTGACCGGCTCCACCGGCTCGCGCTCAAGGAGGGCGACCCGGCGCTCGCATCGCTCCAAGAGATCGCCCGTGGAACCGGAGCCACCGTCATCGTCGGTGCTCCCCTCGCTTCTCGGGAAAGGTCCGGCGAGGTCCACAATGCGGCGGTCGCGGTCGCACCCGGCGGCCGGGTGGAGAGCCAGGTGAAGCGTTACCTTCCGACCTTCGGACCGTTCGAGGAAGGAGTCCAGTTCACTCCGACGGACCGGAGCGCCCCGGTGACCCTCGCCGGTGCGACTGTCGGACTCGAGATCTGCTACGACGTGTTCTTCCCCGAGGTCTCCCGCCAGCTCGCGCTCGGCGGAGCCCAGCTGCTCATCGCGATCTCAGCGGCCCCCGTCACGAGCCGACGACTCTTCGAGCGGCTTCTGCCGGCGCGCGCGATCGAGAACGCGGTCCCCGTGGTCTACGTGAACCGCGTGGGCGTCGAGGACGGAATCGTCTTCGGCGGCGGCTCGGGCGCGTGGAACGCCCGGGGAGAGACGACCCCGTTGACCGCTGTTCCGTTCGCGCCGGCGGCTCCCGAGGAGGCGCTTTCGTTGCTCGAAATCGACCTCGCCGAGTCGGCCCATTGGAGACCGTTCCGACCGGTCCTGCGCGATGTCGCCGGCCGCCCGGGAGCCGCCGAAGGCAGGGCGTGAATCGCCGCGTCACCCTTCGCAGGCGTTCGATTCCAACGCGGGCCTTATAGGCCCCCGGGTGCCCGGGAGGGGCGGTGTCCCCTCCCCAGACGATCGCCCAGCAGCTCGCGGCAAAACAGCGCGAGATATCGGTCGCCGAGTTCTTCGAGCGGAACCGTCAGATCCTGGGCTTCGACAACCCCCAGCGGGCGCTCCTCACGACGGTGAAGGAAGCGGTCGACAACTCGATCGACGCTTCCGACGAGGCCCGCATCCTTCCCGACGTGCTTGTGGAGATCTCGAAGGAGGGAGAGGACCGACTGCGCGTCGCGGTGACCGACACCGGTCCCGGGATCCTCCGTCGGGAGATCCCGAACGTCTTCGCTCGGCTGCTCTACGGTTCACGGTTCCATTCGAACCGCCAGGCCCGCGGCCAGCAGGGGATCGGGATCTCGGCCGCGGTCCTCTACGCGAACCTCACGACCGCGCGGCCGGCGCGCGTCGTCTCCAAGGTCGAGGAGGAGGAGGCGGCGCACGTCCTCGACCTCGTCATCGACACCCAGAAGAACCAACCCCGCATCGTGAGCGAGGACCTCCAGCTGTGGGACTCCCCGCACGGGACCCGGATCGAGCTCGTGCTGAGGGCCCGGTACGTTCGGGGTCGCCAGTCCCCGTTCGAGTACCTCCGCGGCACGGCGATCGTCAACCCGCACGCCCGGATCGTCCTCGTGGAACCCGACGGAACGCGGGTCACTTTCGAGCGAGCGTCGACCGACCTCCCGCCGATCGCCAAGGAGACACTCCCGCATCCCTACGGGCTCGAGCTCGGAGAGCTTGGCTATCTGCTCAAGGTGTCGAAGCGGTCCAATCTCGTCGAGTTCCTCACGAAGGACCTACAGGGCGTCAGCCAGAGAGCCGCGCGCGAACTCCTCGGCACGGTGGGCCTCAAGGCGTCCACGGGGCCGGGCACCGTGTCGGGAGACGACCAGGAACGCCTGCTGCGCGCCCTCCACGAGGCTCCCCTCATCGCCCCGTCCGCCGAAGGGCTCTCCCCGATCGGCTCCATGCTGATCAAGCGGGGCCTCCGAAACGTCCTCGGCGAGCTCCGCCCGGAGTTCTTTGCGCCACCGGTGAGCCGCCCTCCGAAGGTCCACGCCGGCTTCCCGTTCATGGTCGAGGTCGGGCTCGTCTACGGCGGGGCGCTCCCCGCGGACCAGCCGATCCAGATCCTCCGGTTCGCGAACCGGGTGCCGCTGCTCTTCCAGCAAGGCGCATGCGCTATCACGAACGCGATCGCAAACCTCGACTGGCGCCGCTACGGGCTCGACCAGAAGGGAGGTTCCGGTGTACCCTCCGGGCCGGCGCTCGTCCTCGTTCACGTCGCGTCCACCAAGGTCCCGTTCACGAGCGAGGCGAAGGAGGCGGTCGCGGAGGACCCTGAGATCGACAAGGAGCTGACGCTCGCCCTCCAGGCCGCGGCACGTCACCTTCGCACGCACATCTCCCGCAAGAGCCGCCGGGACTTTGCGAGCGAGAAGTTCGCGATCATCCAGCGCATCCTCCCGCGGCTCGCGGACAAGACGAGCCACCTCGTGGGAAAACCCGTGCCGGACCTCACGCCGGTCGTGACGCGGATCATGGACATCGTGAACATCGAGGTCGCCTTCACTTCCGAGAAGGACGCCGTCCGAGGGACGGTCGAGGTCACGAACTACACGCCCCGCCCTCGCGTCCTCGAGCTGTTCGTCGAGATCCCTCCGGACGTCCTTCCGTCGGCCGTGTTCGACCCGTCGCCGGACGGCACTGAAACCGAGCTCGGACGCGCCTGGTGGACCCTTCCGAAGCTCGTGCCGAACGGCCGCACGAAGCTCACGCTCGCGTTCCCGCCGAAGACGGACGTCGAGGCGAACGACCTCGACTGGTACGTCGCCGGGATCGACGAGGCGCACATCCTCGGCGCGGACCCGCTCCCCGGGGACTGGGACGTCCGTCTCCCGAGGACGATCGTGGAGGCCGCGGAGGCCGCCGCGGCCGACGCGGCCGCGACCGGCTCGGGAACGGAGGAGGAGGTGGACTACGATGCCGCCGAAGCGAGCGCGCACATCCGCGAAGAAGAGTGAGGACGACGAGCCGACCGCGATCCGGGCGGACGCGCTCGCGCCGACCGTCGGCCTCGCCGAAGCGATCTACGGCCAGCTGTCCCGAGGGGAGATCCCCCGGATGCGTCTTCCTCTTCGAACGAAGCAGAACATCCTGTTCCAGCCGCGCGAGGGAGTGTGGAAGCTCGGACGTGCGATGGGAACGCGGAGTGCCCGGAAGCTCGACGGCGCGCTGATGCTGCTGCGGACGTTCTACCTCGTCGACTTCATCAACGAGATGGCCCGCGACCACAAGACGTCGACCCTGCGGGAGCTGTACTACATCAGCGAGGCGTGGGAGGACGCGAAGTTCCACGGAGAGGACGAGTCGAACCTCCTCATCGAGGACCTCGAGGTGATGTGCGAGCGCCTGCGCGAGGACTTCCGCCTCCACCCCGAGGAGAACGGAGCGTCCGTCATCGGGGACCTCACGATCAAGGAGCGGAACCGTAAGGGGGTCGTGAAGAAGATCAACTGCCGGGACGACGTCGGGGACGGCGGCTACTCGCTTCCGTTCAACGTCGAGAAGGAGAAGATCGAGTTCGTCGGCACGAACGCGAAGTTCATCATCGCGATCGAGTGCGGCGGCATGGTCGACCGGCTCGCCGAGAACGGCTTCGACGAGCAGCACGATGCGGTCCTCGTCCACCTGAAGGGCCAGCCGGCCCGTTCCACCCGCCGGTTCCTGCGTCGCGCGTCGGAGGAGCTCAAGCTCCCCGTGGTCGTGTTCACGGACGGCGACCCCTGGTCGTTCCGTATCTTCGCCTCGGTCGCCTACGGCGCGATCAAGACCGCGCATCTTTCGAGCTATCTCACGACGCCGTCCGCCGAGTTCCTCGGCGTCACCGCCTCCGATATCGAGAACTACGACCTCCCCTCCGACAAGCTCTCGGAGCAGGACGTCCGCGCCCTCCAGGCCGAGCTCACCGACCCGCGGTTCGCCACGGCCGAGTGGCGCGCCGAGATCGAGCTGATGCTCAAGAACGGCAAGAAGGCGGAGCAGCAGTCGCTCGCCAAGTACGGCCTCAACTACGTCACCGAGCACTACCTGCCGGAGAAGCTGACCGAGATGGGTGTCATCTGACCCATCCCGCCGCGCGTTCCTCTCGGACGATAGGTTTTAGAGACCGTTTTCGGGTCACCGGCGCATGGCGTACAGCTCGGGGCAGAAGTATCTCGCCGAGTTCGTCGGAACGATGGGACTGCTCCTCGCGGTCGGTGGTGCCGCGGTGTTCAGCCTCACCGAAGTGACGGACCCGCTGAGTCGAGTCATCCTCGTGAGCTTGTCCGTGGGAGTCGGCCTCATCGGCCTCATCTACGCGTTCGGCGACATCTCGGGGGGCCACTTCAACCCGGCCGTGACGATCGGAGCGTGGGTGGCGGGCCGGATGCCCGCACGGGACGTCGTTCCGTACATCCTCGCCCAGGTCGCGGGGGGCGTGCTCGGCATGGGGATCGTCGCGGGGATCGCGTACGGGAACTCCACCTTCTTCTCGATCGCCCAAAAGGCGGCGCTGGGTTCCCAGTCCTACTCCGGCGGGTCGGCCCCGGGAACCTTCAGCCTGGCCGCAGTGTTCCTCATCGAGGTCGCCTTCACGTTCCTCCTCGTAATGGTGATCCTCTTCTCGACCCGGGGAGAGGGGTCGGCGAAGAACCTCGCCCCGATCGGCATCGGGCTCACGCTCCTGATGGCGAACCTCGTAGCCATCCCGATCGACGGTGCGTCGATCAACCCCGCACGCAGCTTCGCCCCGGCGGTCCTCTCGTCCATGTGGTCGAGCGGGAACTGGGCGATCGGCCAGGACTGGATCTTCTGGGTCGCCCCGATCGTCGGCGGATTGTTCGCGGCAGTGCTCGACCGGGCGCTCCGCGCCAAGTCGTCGTAGGGCGAAGGGTGGCCGGTCGTCCGGTCAGGGCCCAACGAGCCGCGCGAGCGCCGCCGGATCGAGGAGCTCCTTTTCGAGCTCCTCCGGGGCGTAGACGAGGAGGTCGTTCGGGCCGGTGACCCGACGCCACTCGATCCCCTGCTCGTGGAACTCGGAGGGGTCCGCGCCCACCTCGGTGATCGCCTCGACCAGGCGGATCGGGACGGTCTTGCCGTCCCGGGAGAGCAGGAGCACGTCGTTCGGTTCGTCGTAGACCACCCACTCCCGGGGAACGACGAGTCGAAGGTGTAGGAGGCGGGGCCGGAACTGGCTCTCGCTCTCCGTCTCGGTCCGGGAGAACACGGCGAACTCGCGATCACCCTGCTCCACGAGCCGGTCGAAGGCGAACGACCGCTGCCGGAACTCGAGGACGTTCACCTCGAGGTCGCTCTGGTCGAGCACGGGCCCACGACGGCCCTGGGCCAGATAACGGGATGGGAAGGGGCAGAACTCGCGGCGCACCCCTGTTCGTCGCCCGGCGTCCCTCGAAAACAGGGTGCCCGGGTCCCCTCAGGACCGCCGGCGGGAGCGGCGGGGCGTTGGCAACGCTAATAAACGGTCACCCGTACCGCCGCGCGTTCGGACTGAGAGGGAATGAAACGCTCCTCACGCGTCTGGAAGAAACGCGGCCACATGCGATGGAAGTGGCGCAAGAAGCGGATGCGCCGTCGCATGAGGGCCCAGAAGATGCGAAAGCAGTAAGGACCCGGCGTCCCGCCGGTTCTCAACCTCTTCTTCCGCCTACCAAGTGGCGCGTTCAAGCTGCCGGGCTTTCTTCGTGGATTTCTTCCACTCGCGGTAGTGGTCTCGGCAGAGCGGCGCCCGCCGACCCTTCTCGGGCAGGTCGGAGAACACCTTCCTTGCCTCGGTGAGGGAGAGGTGACGGACCGCGGGGGCGCCGCACCCCGGGACCAGGCACGGCTCTGCTTCCTCGCCGGAAGACGCTTGCCCCTCGTCGTCGGTCGGCGTCATCGGCGCGCTTTCCGGGCCGCTTCGGCGATCATCGCGGGAATCTCGTAAGGGAACCGTGCCACACGTGCACCGGCCGCCTCGAGCGCCGTCACCTTCGTCTGGGCCGTTCCCTTTCCTCGGGTGATGATCGCCCCGGCGTGGCCCATCCGCTTTCCGGGCGGAGCGCTCCGACCTGCGATGTATGCAACGACCGGCTTCGTG
>DATJVA010000097.1:0-33846 GCA_035502015.1 Thermoplasmata archaeon
CCGGCCGGCTGCAGGTCGTATAGGACGAGGACCACGACCGGGAAGAAGCCGAGGATGGGAACCGATTGCAGGATGTCCAGGATCGGGATCATCACCCGCTCGCCGTTCCGATGGGCGGCCGCGTAGTACCCGTACGTCAGCGCGAAGCCGAGCGACAGGAGGTACGCCGCCGACATTCGAAGGAACGAGTACGAGACATCGACCGTCGCGGTCGGGAGGTACTGCGCGAGGCTACGGAGGGAGAACAGCGGGTCCGACGCCGCGATGACCACGATCGAGATCGGTGCCGCAAGGTAGAGCAGGGTGCCGGCGCGGCTCCAGCGGAGCCGTTCCGGTTCAGGGGAGGAGGTCGACCCCACCACCCGTCCGGAATCCGTCGCCTTCCTGGAACCTGATACGGAATCGTCTGGGCCGGTCACGTGGGTCCCCTCCGCTCCCGCCATGCGACGCTTCCGGCATGGTTGGGCGGGCGACGAAGCGGCCGTATTTGTGTCGTGTGGTCGTACCCATGGCCGGACGCATCGGAAGCCCCCGCGCGCGGCAACGTTTATCAACGACCCGAAGCTGGCATTCTCGTAGCCCCGTAGTGTAGTGGCCAATCATGCGAGACTCTGGATCTCGCGACGCAGGTTCGAACGCCGCAGAGGTCGGATTCCTCGACGGCCGGAACTCCTGCCGGGGCTACTCTTCACGATGGGTCGTACTTCCGGTGCGGGGGTGCTCCAGCTCGGCCAATCCGCTCGACGTGGTCGACGGGGCCAGCGAGGCAGGGCTTAGGACCCTGTTGCCCAGGGCATTCGCCGGTTCAAAGGGTGGGTCGGTCACGACGACCGGCCCCCGGGAACTCCGGCCCCCCGCACTTCCCTCCGGCGTCTAGGGGAACGTGCGAATGCCCGACGCCTTTCGACTACGCTCCCCCGAGGAGATCCTACGGCTCACTCCGAGCCAGGCGGATGAGCTCCTCGATCAGTTAGAACGCAGGGTTCCGGTCCGGCCCACCCTCGTCGAGATCCCCGAAGAAGGGGCGGTCGAGGCGGTCGTGTTCGGTGATTCGCACGGCGACTGGCGGTCCGTCGAGGAGGCCGTGGGCAAATATCGCGAAGGGAACCGTTGCTTGATCGGCCTCGGCGACTACGTCGATCGGTCTCCGGATGACTGCGGAGCGGGCTCGGTCGCGAACGGGTTGTATCTCCTCAGTCTGGTGGCAGAGAACCCCGGCCGCGTCACCCTCATCCAGGGGAACCACGAGGTCGTCCGTCGGATCCCGGCCCTCCCCCACCACCTTCCCGACGAGGTCGACGAGCTGTGGGGCCCCGACTCCACTCGGTACCATCGGCTGGTCGGTCTCTTCGAGCGCGGACCGCTCGCGGTTACGACCGTGAACGGGGCCTACCTCGCCCACGCCGGATTCCCGAAAGGGAAGCTCCCGATCCCTTGGACCGATTCGTTCGTCGACCCTGACGACGAGCGCCTCGCCGAGATCACGTGGGCCGAGTGCGCGGCCTCCCGGATTCGTCGGGGAGCTGCGCCGCCATGGAACGAGAGAGACCTCGTCCGGTTCTTCGCCGCGACCGGCCTGCGCCTGATGCTGCGCGGCCATGACCCTGACCTTGTTGGCCGCCCGCTCTACGAAGGCCGGTGCCTCACCCTTCACACGTCGCGGGTTTACGAAAAGTACGGTGGCGTGATCGTGGCGTATCTGCCGCTCCGCGACCCGCTGCGGTCCGCCGCCCAATTGCGCGTAGAGCACCTCTCCACCGAAGGACGGTCGTTTCCGGAACCGGCCTAGGACCTCCGAGTCCGGCGAACGTCCCCGGGCCCTCAGGTTCCGCCGAACAGCTCCTTCTCGGCGATCAGGACCTCGGAAGGTCCGACCGCGTCGCGGTACTGGTCGAGGCGTTCCCGGTTGATCTCGAGAAACTCCGGTCCCCCGGCGAAGCCGGTGATGACCTTCTGTGCCTCTTGAGCTCGGCCGAGGATGTACAGTGCGGCGCAGAACGCCTCGACCGTGCTGAGCTGAGCCACCCGGCCGTAATGTTGAGGATTAGCCGCGACCAGGACCGGTAGACGTCGGTGCGTTCCCTGTCGTGGACCGTGCGCCTCCTCTCCCGGGAAGCGCCCCCGGTCAGAGAGCCGGTTCCAGGAGCAATCTACCACGAGGAGTCCTCCATCGAGCGCCCGCTCGATGTCCGCGGAGGAGAGCGGGGTCGGAGCGTAGGGGTCGAGCACTACCGGGCCGGGAGGTCGCTCGTTCGACCGACCCGCCAGGACCGCACGGCCCCATCGGAGGAGCCGACGACCGGTGCACGCCTTGGGGTGGTCCTCTCCCGTCAGTCGAACGAGGAGACGGAGGGTGGCGCGACTACGGCGCCTGCGCGTACTCCCGGAAGATCGCATGCAGTTCCCGGGTCAGTTTCAAGGCGTCCGCCCTCGGCCGCTGCCAGAGGTTCCGGCCGAAGATGATCCCCGTCGCGCCGGCGTCCATCGAGGAGCGCACCTTGCGCATCAGCTCCTCGTCCCCGACCTTCTCACCGCCCGAGACCAGGACGAGCGAGCGCCCCGCGCTCTGAACCACCTTGCGGAACGCCTCCATCGGAGGGAGCCGAAGCGTGTTGTACGGGGCCGGGCTGTCCGCGTCCTTCTCGGACGCCACGGGATAGTTCAGCTTCACGACATCCGCGCCGAGCTCGTGGGCCACGCGGGCCGCATAGTCGACGGCGTACAGGCTCTCCTTGCCTCCCTTCTTGGCGATCGCCTCGCCGCGTGGATAGGCCCAGACGATCAGCGGCATTCCCAGGCGCTGCGCCTCCTTGCGGACCTCAAGGAACTGGAGGAAGTCCCGGTCCTGTGCGGGGGAGCCGACATAGACCGTGTAGCCCACGGCGTCCGCGCCGAGGCGCACCGCGTCCTCGACCGTGCCCGTCAGCGGGCTGAACGCCTGGGAGTCGTTGGGGATCGTCGTCTTCCCGTTCAGCTTCAGGATGAGCGGGACGTCCCCGGCATATTCGTGGAAGTACTTCTCCGCGAGCCCAATGTGAAGCGCGATCGCACTGAAGTTCCCCTCGCGCGCGAGGTCGTACTGGTACTGCGGGTCAAGCGCGTCCGGGTTCGGGAAGAAGTCGACGGGGCCGTGTTCGAGACCCTGGTCGATCGGGAGCACGAGCATCGTTCCCCCACCCGGTCCGTGGGTGTAGAGGAGTCGCTTCATCCGGGTCAGCTTGCCGGGGCCAAGTCCCAATCGGCCCAGGTGGGGGCGCGGATAGCGTGGGGGAGCGCTGGGGAGCGACGGAGGGGCGGCCGAGGGAGCCCGGTCGGAGGTCTCGCTCATCGAGGCACCGTCCGGCGAACACGAGCCGCCGCGATTTAACACTTGGTCCCCTCGTTCTTCCCTCGTCCGGCGGATTCAGGGCCAAACTCTATAGGCTCGTTCTTGGGTCCGTTCTCCGCTCGAACGGAGTTGTCGAGCGCCATGCGCTCTCAGGTCGTCATCGTCGCCACTCTGGTCCTCAACGGGGCGCTGTTCGCGTTCAATCTCGACGTGGCGTTCGTTTCGGGGAGCCGGGCCGTCCTCGCCCAGGCGATCTACAGCGTCACCGACCTGGTCGGGGCCGCCCTGCTCCTCTGGGGCCTCTACGCCTCTCAGCTGCCCGCCGACTACCGGCATCCGTTCGGAAGAGGCAAGGAGCGATTCTACTGGGCCCTCATGTCGATCGTAGTGACCTTCGCCATCGCCGGTATCCTCGCGCTCACCACCGGGTTCGATCAGGTGACGAACCCGACCCCCATCTCCCACATCGGGCTCGCGCTTCTGGTCCTGGGCGCGACCCTGCTGGTGAGCGCGGTCAGCATCGCGGTGACCCTGCGGGAGGTACGGCGCTCGCAGCAGACGCTCCAGTCGTTCCTCGAGTCGCGACGGATCGGGCTCAAGTCGGTGTTCTACCAGGACGTGGTGACGATCGCGGGTTGCATCGTGGCGTTCTTCGCCCTGGTCGTGGTCTATCGGACCGGGCAGGATGCCGCGGATGGGGCGGCGGCGGTCATCGAAGGGGTGCTCCTGATCTTCACGGGCCTCGTCCTCACACTCGAGAGCCGAGGTCTATTGATCGGCCAGGCGCTCGACCCGGAGGAGGCGCGGGCGATCCTGGCGGTGGTCGAGCGCGACGCCCGGGTGGCGAAGGTGCGCGCGCTCCAGTCGATGATCCTCGGGCCCGAGGACGCCCTCCTCGCGTTGCGGGTGAATTTCCACGACGGGCTGACCACGGACCAGATCGAGTCCGCCATCGACGAGGTCACGCTCGCTCTACAGAAAACCCGCCCGGGGCTCCGTCACGTGATCATCGAACCGGAGTCGTAGACGTTCCCGCCGGGCCGAGCCGGACCTCACGGTACCGAAACGCGGAGAGGGTCACGAGCGCGGCCGCGATCCCCCCGAAGAAGACGTAGTAACCCCCGTTTCCCCAGAGCGCGACCAGCTGAGTGCCCACGACGAGGCCGAGGATCATCCCGAGCGATATCGTGAGGGAGTAGATCGCCATCGTTGTGCCGCGGCTGAGGGCGGAGGCGAGGTCGGCGAGCGCGGCGAGCGCCGCGGGACCGTAGGCGAGCGCCGCGAGGGCGCTGAGCCCAAGGGCCGCGAGGAGCGCCGGGTTCGGCGGCGGACCGAGGGCGATCAAGAGTGAGGCGAACACCATGACTCCGACGAACCCCGCGACGCCGATGTTCATCAGTCGGGTCCGGCCGTAGCGGTCCGCGAGCCGCCCGAACCGGGGTTGGGAGATCACGAGGAGGACGCCGCCCCCTCCTACTGCCGCCGCTAGGTACAGGTCGGAGAACCCGACCCCTGCCGACGCGCTCCCGATGAAGACGAGGACGTAACCGATTAGCATGTAGATGATCAGCCAGGGCAACGTGACGAGAAGCACTCCGCGACGAAACGCGTTGCGGAAGACCTGCCGGACGGGGAACCCTGCCGAGGGGGCGCTTCGAGGAACCGACCGGACGAGGTACCACGCGAAGAGGAGGCCGACCAGCAACGCGGCGGAGCCCAGCACGAACACCCAGGGCAGGAACGCGATCGAGAGGCGGCCGTCCTGAAGGAGCCCCAAGATCGCGATCCCGAACGCGAAGCCTCCGAGCCAACCGGCGAGATTCATTGCGTCGAACCGGCCCATCTCGAGCCCTCGCTCGTCAGCGGTCGAGCGGTCGGCGATGACGGCGAGGCTCGACGCAAGGATCGCGCCGCTCGAGATACCGAACAGGAAGTTGAGAGCCCCGAGAGCGTAGACCGAACGCGTGAGCGCTACCAACGCGAAGAGGGCGGCGGCACCCAGCATGCCCGTGAACAGCACCGGGAAGCGGCCGACGCGGTCGGCGGCGAGTCCCGACAGCAGAACCGTCGTGAACTCACCGATCGGGGCCATCGCCGCGATGAGTCCCACCGTTCCGACGTCGTTTCCGCTCAGGTTCGACAGCCGGCCCAGGATGTAGCTCGCGAAGACCGCGAGCGTGATGCCAAAGGCGAACCGGACGAAGAACGTCGCCCCGAAGACCGCGAGGAGCGGCCGTCCTGTGTTCGAGGGCGGCGGGACCGCCGGTTCCGTCACAGACCCCGGTCAGTCAGAGGCGGGAGCGCGCTCGATGAGCTCGATCCAGACGTCGTTAGGGTCGAGGACGAACGCGATCCGCGAGGAGCCGCCGCTGAGCCGGTACGGCTCCTTCGCCACGCGCACTCCCTTCGACCGCATCCGCATCAAGACCCGGTCCATCTCCTCCACCTCGAACGCGAGGTGGTCGAGCTGCTCGCCCGGCTCGAACTGGTCCTTTCCGTCCCAGTGGGTCAGCTCGACGCGGGCCCCGGAGACCGGGTCGTGGACGAAGGCGATCTCCGCATGGTTCTCCGGGATCGTGCGCCGCCGCTCGAACTGGAGCCCTAGGACCTCCGTGTAGAACGCGAGACTCTCCTCCATATGGCGCACGGTGATGGATGTGTGGAGGAACTTCATCTTCCGTCCTTTCGAAGAGAGGGACTCCCGGTAGAAATACCTCGGCGCGCGTCTACGGATGACCGTAGACGACCCGAAGGGGTTGCGCGCCGGGCAACCAGTCCGACTCGACCCGCACGAACCCGACCCGTTCGAACTGGACGACGTCCCCCGGCTTCGACTCGGCGAGGGCCGCCTCCCCCAGTCCACGGGTATGGTCCCCTTCGGTCCCCAGCAGGTCGACCGGGACGGCCCCGTCGACGCCGACCCACTGCAACCGGGGAAGCTTGCGGTTCTCCCGGGAAGTGAACGTCGCCGACACCGCGGGCGTGTCGGGGCGAACCTCGCCGGTCAGCTGGACGTTCAGAAGGTCCTTCAGCCGAATCTCCTTTCCCTCGTGCGTCGCGAGGTCACGGCGCGCGAGATAGAAGGAAGGCCCGGCGACGACCGACCTCGTGCCGAGCTCTGGGCGGTCGGGGTGGTTCGGAAGCGTCACGCGGGCGAGGTCGAACGGATAGCCCGACACCTCGAGGCGGACCGGGTCGGAGACGAATGCCCGCCGGACCGTGGTCGAGTCGATCCGCTTGCGGTTCTCCGCATAGAGGGTCTCGGCCGGGACCTCGATGTCCGCGAGCGACATTCCGAAGGAGAGGATGAACTGCCGAAGCGCGTCCATCGAGATCCCCCTTCGCACGAGGGACCGCAGGGACCACGTGCGCGGGTCCGCGAACCCGTCGTACTGCCCCGATTTCACTTCCTTGTAGGCCTTGCTCTTGGCGACTTTGGCCTCCCGTACCCGGAGGATGCCCCAGTGGATGAACTGGGGTCCGGAGATCCCGAGGAGGTCCCAGACGTACCGCTCCATACGGTCCTCCATCACGAGATCCTTTCCGCGAAGGATGTGGGTGATCCCGAGCTCGATGTCATCGACGACCCAGGAGAACTCGAGCCCCGGCCAGACGCGGTACTTGCGGCCGACGCGCGGGTGGTCGATATCGCTGATGCGGAGCAGGACCCGGTCCCGGAACGCCGGGTCGGGGTCCGCCATATCGGTCTTGATGCGGAGCACCGCTTCGCCGGGTCCGTACGTGCCTCCGAGCATCTTCTCCCACTCGTCGAGCGCTTCCGGGATGGACTGTGCACGCTCCGGGCAGGCGCGGCCCGCGGCCCGGTTCTGCCCGAGCAGCTCTTGCGGGCAGCGACAGACGTAGGCCGCACCCTTCTCGATGACCCGCCGGGCCCATGGGTAGAAGAGCGGGATTCGGTCCGACTTGTAGTACACCGCGTCCGGATGAACCCCCGCGAGCTCGCAGTCCCCGCGGATCAGGTCGTAGAACTCGGACTCGGTCCGCTTGTCGGCCGACCCGACCGTATCGTCGAAGACGAGCAGCAACTTACCATCGTACCGTTCCCGGTACAGCTGGTTCACGAAGAGCATTCGCGAGTTCCCAATGTGGAGCACACCGCTCGGGAACGGGGCGAGGCGGAGCACGACCTTTCCTCGCTCGGCCCCGAGGAGGTCCGGGAACTCCGGGGCCTCGTCACGGGGCGCACGCACCGTGGAAACCTCGGCGCCGCCCAGCGCCGCCAATCGGTCCTCGAGTTCGGCGGTCGGGACTCCCCGGAGCTCGGCGACGATCTCCGAGGCTAGAGAACGGACCGCTTCGGCGTGCGGACGAAGCGATGGGTCGGTCGCCAAGAGGCGGGCGACGATGGGGCCGGTTTGGGCGACTCCGTCGTGGGCCAGGGCGTTCTCGAGGGCCGCGCGACGGGCCCGGGTTGCCACCTCTGCAGGAAGAGCCACGAGGTCGCGACCGCTCCGCGGATTAAAGCGGTTCGTGGGGAGGCGCGGTGTCGGTTCGTGCCCGAGAACGGGCGGGTCGCGCCATGGCGTCGGCCACGGCCTCGGCGAGAGTGAGCTCGCCTTGGAGGACTTTGTGCGCGCTCGACCGCGAGATCGTGAGCCTTCCCCCGCTCCCCTCGCGGCTCAGGCGCTGAAGGTTCGCGATCTCGCCCGGGGTCACTGTGAGCGGCAGGGGCTCCCGGACCGGTCGACCCCGGAAGTGCGCGATCGAACGGGCCGCCACGGCATCGCGGGGTCGGCGACGGCCCCGCGGGGTGGTCCCCTGTTCGTCGACCAACTCGACGGACCGGTGGTGCTCGAGCAAGGCGTTCACGATCCGGTTTCGGGCTGGCGGGTCTCCACGACCGACACGGAAAAGGACCGTCCTCGCAGGGAAGCGGTGCCTCAGGTGGTTCGCGAAGGAACCAACCGCCTCGGGCGATTCAAGGACCCCCTCCGTCAGTATCGTCGCGCCCGCGAGTATCGAGTACCCAGGGCGTGGTCCCGGGTCGATCCCGACCACGATCGCTTCCGTCGAGTCCGCCGATTCGAGAGCGTGACGGACGACCGCCGCGAGACTTCGCCGGTCCGCGGCCTCGGCGACCGGGAGCACGTTCGAATGGGAGATCAACGGGGCTTCCGAGGTGGAGGTCAGGACGACCGCGACCTGGTCAGGAATCCGGTCCCCGGGAAGAAGGCTCACGGTGGGCACACGTCGCTCTCGCAAGAAACCTGCGAGCTCGTGGTAGAGCCCAGGGTCTCGAGTCACGAGTGCGACCGACCGGTGTCTCACTGCCCCCCTGACGGTGATATACGCCATTAACCTTGCCCCCGAGCGTGACCGTCTGCCTTCATTGCGGCGAGGTCGGCGCGGAAGGGGCGCTCTTCTGCACGAAGTGTGGATTCACCCTGCCCCAGGTGGAGCCCGCCCCGGCGCCGGGGATTCCCGGCCCGGGCGCATCGGCTCCCGCTCCCTCCGCCTCGTCGAGGGGCCCACCGCCCCCGTCGGCCACGGCTCGGGACTCCGCCGCGGGGGCTCCGTGGGCATACGTTCCGACGGGCTACGCGGTGCTCGCACCGCCCGTTCCGGGAGCGGTGGGGCCGATGCCACCTCCGCCGGCGGGAAAGTACTGCATCCGCTGCCGTGCCGTCATCAGCCGCGTCGCGGTCTACTGCCCCATATGTCAGCAACCGCAGTCGTAAGACGGGCAGGACGGCGAGGTCGTCGGACCGCGGCGATGGTCCGTATCGCCCGCCACCGAGTCTCCGACCTGTTCGGGTTGGCCGAACGGGAGTCGCTCTCGGGTCACCTCGATTTGGCCGACCGGTACGTCTCTCTGGCCCGACGGATCGGCATGCGCTACAACGTGCGGGTCCTCGGCGAGTACAGAGAGCTGTTCTGTCGATCCTGTTCGGCGTACTGGGTCGAGGGGCGGACCGTGCGAACGCGGCTCCGGTCCGGCCATCGCGTGAGGACCTGTCTGAAGTGCGGCCACCAGCGACGGACCGTTTCTCGGGCCCCGCGTCCGCCCACGGCAACGGGTCCGGAGCTCCCGCCTCGAACTGGACGTCGGGACGAGGGAGCGCTTTCGATTCCGGTTACGGACGAGCCCGACCTCGTGGACGAGGAAACGGAAGACGAATAAGGGACTCGGTATCCTCGCGTCGTCTGAGCCGGGGTGGCCGAGCGGCCAAAGGCGGCAGACTCAAGATCTGCTCTCGCAGGAGTTCCCAGGTTCGAATCCTGGC
Organism: Thermoplasmata archaeon; assembly: GCA_035502015.1. Taxonomy (GTDB): domain Archaea; phylum Thermoplasmatota; class Thermoplasmata; order Lutacidiplasmatales; family UBA184; genus Lutacidiplasma. The sequence continues at coordinate 9,574 of DATJVA010000097.1, forward strand.
CCCGGCATCACGACAATCGCGACCTGTCTGCTTCTGTCTGTTCAGCAGCACAAGGTAGCGCAGAGTGGCGTGCGAGACTGGGTAGGCGGGCATCGTACCGTCCCCGAGCTGTTGGCGACATCGGAAAGACGGGATATGCTGCTACCCCTTGACGAGACCCCGTGACGTTCGAAACCGGTGAGGTTCGAGTTCGTCGTGTTGAGCCCAGCGACTGGCGAGACTACCGCGAGGTCCGGCTCCGGGCCCTCGCGACCGAGCCGTGGGCCTTCGGGTCGACCTTCCTTCGGGAGAGCGGATTCCCCGAGAGTCGGTGGAGGGAGATGATCGCGCGGAACTCGGCCGAATCCCCCGAGGCGACCTGGGCCGCCGTCGACCCGTCGGACCGCTTCCTCGGGATCGTCGCCTCGGCACGGGTCGATGGAACCTTCCACATATTCGCAATGTGGGTCGCGCCGGAGCGTCGAGGGCAGGGCATCGCAGGGCGTCTCCTGGATGCGGCTCTCTCTTGGGTCGAGGACGTAGCGCCGGGGAGCCCGGTTCGTCTCGAGGTCAATCCCCGAGCCGTCGCGGCGGTCCGTCTCTACGAGTCACGAGGATTCACCGCCACCGGGAGGTCCACGACCCTTGATCACACGCCCAACGAGCGAGTCCAGGAGATGATTCGCCCGGGATAGCGTGTAGATCGGCATGAATGATGTCGTGGATTCGTTCCGCGCTTGACCGTGGCGCAAGGATTCAAGAGCTCGGCGCCAAGAAACGTCGGGATGAGCTTCCCCCGAGCGGCTAAGTGAGGGGTCCCCGGCTAACGGGCTTCCTGAGGGCAGAAGTTCAAGTCAAGCGCGGTCGTCCCAAGTCCGGCGATGGAGCTACCGACCCCCGTCCAACGGCTTCAGGTCCGCGCGGACCGTGTCATTGACGCCCGAGGCATGGCGTGCCCGGGACCGCTTCTCGAAGCGAAGAGAGGTATTCTGCTCGTCCCGGTCGGCGGGATCATGGAGCTCGTTTCGTCCTCGGAGGAAACGAACATCGATGTGCCGGCCTGGGCCGGGAAGGTCGGGCACACGTACCTCGGCACGGTTCGTGAGAGCGGCGTCTGGCGGATATTCGTGCGACGTAACAAGTGAGGGCGCCAGGGCCTGCTCCACTCTCTCCGTTCGCCGCCGTGGGCCACGGGTCAGCGTGATCGAGTCGGCCGTGGGCCCGGGTGCTTCCGGCCCGGTGGAGCGATCCCTCGGAGATGGCCTTGCGGACGATGTCGGTTCCTCCCACCTTCTGCGGGCGATCTCGCTCGGTTCCGCGCTGCGCAAAGGACCAACGATATCTCTTCTGGCACTTTCCGAGCCCACCGCTCGGAGCTTGGGGAACATGCGCCACCAGCGAACCACATGGAGCTTTCACCCCCTGCAAAGCACTCCGCACTTCGAGGTTCGTGGACTGGTCGAAGAAGGTGACGGGTCACGTCTTCGGGTCGTGTGAGTCCCGCCGCGCCGGACCCGCCCGGTTCCGCGGCGGCCGCGGCCCGTCCAAGGAGACTCTGGCGCTGGTGGTCACGGGACGGGCGTCCTCGGCGCTCTACCTCATGGGCGAGCGTTTCTCGTGACCTCGCCCGCTGGGCGGTAATCGCCGTCCCGATCGGGATCGTCGCTGGCCTCGGCGCCGCGGCGTTCTACTACCTGATCACGGTCGTATCGGGAGTCCTTCTTACGGACCTTGCGGGCCTTACCCTGCCCAGCGAAGGAACCCTGAACCCCGCCAATCTGGTCTGGTCGAGCTCGTTTCCGCAGCTCCTGTGGCTCCCCCTCCTTATGGTCGGCGGAGGGCTCGTGGTCGGAGCGATCGCATGGCATGTCGCTCCTGAGGTGGCCGGCCATGGCACCGACGCGACGATCCGCTCCTTCCACCGACAGGCGGGGAAGGTTCGCCTTCGGGTACCGATCCTGAAAACACTTGCGAGCGCGGTCACGCTCGGGACGGGCGGAAGCGGAGGGCGCGAAGGACCGGTGGCGCAGATTGGCGGAGGGTTCGGGTCGGCCTGGGCGGACCTAGTGGGCCTCGGTGACCGCGACCGGCGGATCGCCCTCGCCACCGGGATGGGTGCTGGAATTGGGGCGATCTTTCGTGCCCCCCTTGGTGGCGCCGTGTATTCGGCCGAGATCCTCTACATGGGGGACTTCGAGCCGGAAGTGTTCGTTCCCGCGATCATATCCTCCGTCGTGGCGTACTCGGTGTACTCCACGATCTTTGGCTTTCACTCACTCTTCACGGCGCCGGGCAACCTCGCACAGTATGCCTTCAACCCGGAGCGGCTCCCGCTCTTCCTTGTTCTCGGGATCGTTTGCGGCGCCGCGGGGATCCTGTTCACGTCGATGTATCAGCGGACCGAGTCGTGGTTCCAGACGCGCGCCTGGTCCCGTCTCTGGCGCCCGGCCGTAGGGGCCGCGATCGCTTCGGCGGTCTTCTTCGGGGCCTACTTTGCCTTCCCCGAACAGGGCCATTTCGTGTCGCTCTCCTCCCTTACGATTGGCTACGGATTCGTCCAGGCGACGATGGCGGGCGACCTCGCGTCGGGAAGTTTCACCGTGATGGTGATCTCTCTCTTGGTGGCCGCCGTGCTCGTCCGGATGGTGATGACCTCGTTCGTCGTAGGCGGCGGGGGGAGCGCCGGCCTCTTTGGGACGAGCGTTGTGGTCGGGGCGTTCCTGGGGACCGCCGTCGGCGGGACATTCCATGCGCTGTTCCCGGGCCTCGTTCCGCCCGTCGTCGTGGCTGTCTTCTCGATCGTCGGGATGATGTCGTTCTTCGGGGGGATATCGAAGGCGCCGCTCGGGGTGCTCATCATGGTCACCGAGATGGCGGGAAGCTACACTGTGCTGCCCGCGGCGATGTTGTCGATCTTTGTCGCCTACGTGGTGACCGGACGGACGCACATTTACTCCGAGCAGCTTCCGAGTCGGATCCAGAGCCCGGCGCATCGGGAAGAGTACCGGAGCTACTTCCTCGCGAGCACTCCGATCGGCGATGTCGCCTCCCAGGAATCGGAGGCGGTCCTTCCCTCGATGACCGTCCGGGACGCCGCGGAGCTCGCGGTAACGCACGGCCACGCGGTGCTTTCAGTGGAGGAGGCGGGGGTGTGGCTCGGGGCGGTCCGATTGAGCGATCTTCTCGAAGTTCCTACCGACCAACGCACCTCGAAGAGGCTCGCGGATCTCGCGCGACCGGTGGACCTTGTCCTGCCGAGCGACCTACCGGCCGATGAATCGCTTCGCCGGATGGAAGAGCGCGGAACGAACGTGGCCGCGGTCATCTCGGTCGACCAGCCGGTCCGTATCATCGGCCTGGTGACCCGCCGGGGCATTCGGGCCTCCGATCCTGCGACCGAGCGCAGTTAGGGACCGTCGGACCGAGGGGACCGGTCGGGATTGGCCCGACCTCGGCTAGAACCGGTCGCCGGCGAGACACAAGAAACGGGGGTCCCGCGTTCCGAACACCGCTTCGGCGGCAGGCGTGGACCACTCCCGACGCAAGTCGAGTGCCATCATGCCGTACCAACTGAGGGGCCCTGTCACGTAGCCGGGTTCCCCGAAGAGTTCCGGGTTATCGGTCACGAGGGTGTGTTGGAAAGCGTAGGGCAACGACCCCGCAACTCGGCCGACGCCGTCAACGAGCTGTCGGGTCACTTTCTGAGACGTGGCGACCACCTCGCCGCAGATCACCCTTCGGGAACTCCGCTCAAGGTAGGCATAACCGGTCAGCCGCCCGTCCTTGCGCGTCACAAGGAGGTCATTATCGGGGTCCAGGTACCGATGCCGTACCGCGGCCCGCGTTGAGCCCACCACGCGTCGGCAGTAGCCCCACCGACCCTCGGCCATCCGGTTGTGAAGTCGATCGATTTCGTCGAGGTCGGACCGATGGGCCGGCCCGACCGCCCCCGCCCTCGGCCGTCGAGCTGTGGGGACGTGCAGGGCCCACGGAGAGGAGTACACATCACGATATCCGAGCCTCTCGTAGAGGCTGTGGGCCCCCCAGGAACGGTTGGTCCAGAGGGCGGCGTATCGCCGCCCCGCCTCGTGCTCCCGGCGGTGCGCCTCCCGGAGCAACGCGCTCGCAACGCCGGACCGGCCCGCGTCGGGTCGTGTCCCGACGGTCGCAATGCCGGCCACGATATCCGCCCCCTCGGGGAAGTCGTATGGGATGAGTTCGACGAACACGTGGCCGAGCACTCGCTGGCGTTCGACCGCGAAGACCCCGACATAGTCGGAAATGAGGTGCATGTGACGCATGGTGTCGATGCGTGCGCGGCTGAGGATCGTGCCGAAGGCGGCAATGTTCGCGAGACCCCGCGAGCGTTCCATCTCGGGGGTAAGTTCGTCGAAGGTGAGAATCCGCATGGAACGGCCCGAACGGGATGGGTCCTCTTCACGCTTCGGCCTCGTGCTGGCCGCGCTCCGCCCGTCGCCGTCGAGACCTTGGGACCTCGAGGGCCGAAACCTGGCCGGCCAATCTTGGGCTGGGTCCCGTAACGTTCATCTCCGGCGCATCGCTGGCCGTCGGCACTGCTGTGTCGAGACAGCGTGATGACCACACCGTCGGCTCGCCGAAGATGGCGGTCGTGTTCGACTTATTCCGAACGCTCGTATGCCCCGAGCTCGTTCACCCCCTAGCGTACCGACGAGTGGAACGAATCGCCGATGCTCTGGGTCTCGAAGTGGCCCCGATGCAACGCTGGTTCGCGGAGACCAAGGTTGCTCGAAATCGTCACCGTGAACCCAGGCTCGCGGAGCGCCTTCGCGACTACTGCAACGGGGTCGGCGCCTTCCCTTCCGCTAGGGCCATCGAGGATGCGCTCGAGGCGGGGGACCGGTTCCATCTTGAGGCAGTCCGTTCGCCGACTCCCGAGGTCCTGAAGACGGTCCAGGTCCTCCGCGAGCGGGGGATCCGCGTCGGCGTGCTCAGCAACACCGACGAGCACGAGATCCGCTCGTGGCCGGAGTCGCCGCTCTCAAGGATGGTCGATGCGGCCGGCCTCTCCGTGGACATCGGGTTCGTGAAACCCGAGCCGGAAGCGTATCGATGGATCCTTCGCGCACTGGGGGAAGTCGCGCCGCGCGATGCCATCTTTGTCGGCGACGGAGAGAGTCAGGAGCTCGTGGGAGCGAAGAACGCAGGCTTTCGCGAAGCGGTGTTCATGCGCGGGTTCGTCGCCCACTCGGGGTTTCAAACTCCGGAGAACCTGGGCCGGTTCGCGAGCGAGGCGGACCACACAATCGATTCGATCTCCGAGGTGCTCGAACTCGTTCCTCGGGCGCGGAGTACGAGCCGCTGACCTTTCACACTGCCCGCCCGGTTCTCTCCACGTGCCGAAGGAAGTCCCCGACGAGCCGCATGTACGCCGGACGCTCCTCCCAGAAGCTTACGTGAGAGCTCCGAGGAAAGACATGGAGTCGCGAGCTCGGGATGGCCTCATGGATGCGCTCGCCGACCGCCGGGGTCACTTCGTCGTAGCGTCCGTGGATGATGAGGGAGGGCACGGAGATCCGTTGAAGGTCGCCGCTGAAGTCGATGTCCTTGATGTTCCCGACGATCGTGAACTCATTCGGGCCGTTCATCGTTCCGTAGACCGGCCGGCTGATTCGCATCAGCGCCGAGGCCAGCTCTTCCGGCCACGGCCAGAGACGGCAGACGTGACGCCGGTAGAACTGCAACATCGCCGCCTCGTACGCGGGATGCTGGAACTCCCCCGTTCGCGCGTACCTCCGGAGGATTACCTGCGTCCGGGCCGGTAGGGCACGAACCAGGCGCTTCATCTCGCGGGATGCGAACGGGACATCGCAGAGCCCACCGGTGGAGTTGAGGCTCAGAAGGTGCTCGGAGTGGCGACTGGCGTAGGCGAGCGCCAACATCCCTCCGTAGCTCGATCCCATGAGGTGGACCCTCTCGTTACCGAGCGAGCGTCGTACCGCTTCGAGGACTCGGAGGTCGTGCTCGAGGGTGAACAGCTCCGTGCCGGCAGGAAGGTCGGATCGGCCGCATCCAAGCGCATCGTAGAAGACAACCCGGAACCCGTCGCGCACGAGGTCGGACAACGGAAGGAGGTAATCGTGCGTGGCCCCGGGGCCTCCGTGGACGCACAGGAGCGTGCGGTCGCGATGCTTTTCGCCAAACGTCCGGATGTAGATCCGATAGCCGTCGACCTTGAGGAACCGGGAATCGGACGGGTCGCGCATGTCACAGGGAGGCGGCTCCCGCTAATGAGGTTGAATCTGCGCCGGGCCACCCCGCAGAGGTCCGGGTCCGACGGTACGCTCCCTCCCTCCGCTCTTTTCGGTCCGCGGGCATCACAGAAACGCTATCTTCCGGTTTCCCTCCGGGGTCCATGGTCGGGTGGACTTCTCGGCCGGGTCTAGCCATCGCGGTCGTCGCCTGCCTTGTCCTCGGGTCCCTTGGAATCGCTGCCAGCGTATCCTTCGATTCGAACGGCCCGAGCGAGATCCATGCCGCCACGCCCACACCGGCGGCGTCGTCCTCCGCCTCCCCACCGGCGACCCCTTCTTCCGACGGAGGGCTCGCTCATGCGTTGGCGGTCGAGCACGGCCTCCAGGCGAAGGGCATCTCGCCGGCGAAGGTCCACCTACCGAACTTCGGAGGGGAGGTTGCGCGCCCCCATCAACCCGTGAGCCCTTCGTACACGCAGGCCCCCGCGCCGATGGGCGTGGCGGACATCGGACTCGAGAACGAGTCCGGGGTGCTCGTTCCTTACGAGCTCAACACCACCAGCGTCGCCGGGACGGTCGCGATCACCAACCTAGAGTCCCTCTATGTCGACGGGGATGGTCCCGACACCTACGGCATTCAGGAGAACTCGGTCGTGAGCGGAGTGACGATCCGCGGGAATTCCTCCTATGAGTTCTGGAGCCAGAACTACATCGGTTACACCGTCAGCACACACAACCTGACCTTCGGCGACGAGGTCTGGAACTTCTCGGACCCGTCCGGGTACTTCCCTCAGAACAGCATCTACAACTTCAGCCCGAACGGGACGTTCGACGATTTCCCCTATCTCTATCAGGGATACGGCCCGTCGATCACGATCGCCTATCCGTTCACCCTGACGCTCTACCTGAACGCTTCGACCCTGGGGGACCGCCCCGCGCTCTACTTCAATTACACCGTCTCGAACGCCACGTTCCGGCAGTCCGCGTCGTTTGACTACCTCGTCTTCAACTCAACCGTCGGAACCCCAACCCAACCGGCTCCGACCCCGTACTACCAGGCCGACGGATACGACTACGACCCGATCGGCCTGATCAATGACATGGAGATCGACATTCTCGGAAACGACGACGGGGATATGACGGCCTTCACGGCGGCCGACGCCACCGTTTCGTTGCAGTACTGGAACGCCACGCCGGGCCGGATGGAGGAGGTGCCCTCGGCGTTCAACGCCGGACAGGAAACGGGCGAGACCACGGTCGGTCTCCTCGTCTATTCGGACGGTGGAGCGAACCCTGTGGCGACGGTGCGCTCGGGCCCGGCCCTCGTCGGCGGTCTATGGAACTACTCTGCCCAGACGGGAGCGGTCGCGGACACGGTCACCGTCCACCCCGTGGGACAGTACTCCTTCCTGTTCATCAACGTCGGAAGTTCGATCGATGTGAGCGGTGGCCAGTGGGTTCCGACCTCCACGACCGGGACGACGACCTTCTACTTGCCGACCGGGGGCACGTACTTCCTCGACTTCATGATGAGCGAGTACACGCCCGCGAGCCGAGTGGTCACCGCGACGACCTCGCGAACTCTTCCGCCCGTCACCCTCGCAGCGAATCCCGCGCTCGGCATCTACACTCCCCTTTTCGCTTTCACCAATGCTGAACTCGCCTCGATCTCCTCCGCGGGAGCGGGGACCCAGGGAAACCCGTACGTGCTCTTCAACAATCAACCGGGACCGCTTGCCGCGCAGTTCGCGGCGTGGGACGACTACCTGTTCCCCGAGTTCCCTGGGCTGTTGATCGCAGGGACCAGCGCATGGGTCGATGTCACTCCGCCCTCCTTTGAGATCAACCTGCCTTCGTGGGACTTTTCGGCGCCGTACGTCGCCGGCCTGCCGCTCACGAACAACCTGCAGCTTCAGTTCTACGACGCCTCCAACGTGTCGCTGGTCCACGCGGCGGGAATTCTCGGTTGGATGAGCGCGTTCCTCGGCGGATTCCCGGAGAGTTCGGTGATGTTCTGGAACTGCACGAACTCGATTGTGCTGTCGAACACGTTCGACGACCAAGGGAACTCTCTCCTGCTCTATGGGGGCACGAACAATGTGGTCTGGGGGAACACATTCCTGACGACGCCGGTCGCCGCGGCCGATCCTTCGTCGGTCGACGGGAGCGGCGGTTGGGACACCGGAGTGAACGAGACGGAATCCGGCGACCTGGTCTACAACAATCAGTTCGACGTCGGGATCCCTGCGATCACGGTCACCTACGACCCGTTTCCCTGCGACCAGTACGGCTACTGCTACCCCGTGGCGTACACCGACTCCTGGAACGTCAGTGAGCAGCCGGCGGCGAACTACAGCGTCGTCGACGGCTGGAACCTCACGGGAAGCATCATCGGGACGACCTATCAGGGAGGCAACTACTGGTCGAACTATGGTACGGGGGCGAACCCGTTCGGGGTCCTGCCGTACAACAACAGCGGCGCCATCACGGTGGGCGGCGACTTCGTCCCCCTGGTGCCGTTCTCGCTCTATGCCGTGACGATCCAGGAGACCGGCCTTCCGATCGGCACGCCTTGGACCGTCACTCTCGATGGTGCCACTGCCGGCTCGAACGGAACGATGCTCAACGTCAGCTCTCCCAACGGCACGTTCCCGCTGACCGTCGCGGGTTCCGACAGCTGGCAGCCCTTCAACCCGCCGACCAACGTCACGGTCCTCGCGACGCCCGTGACGGTCAACGTCACCTTCGTGGAGTGGACGACGCTGGAATGTGGGGAGAACTACTTGGGCTCGGGAGTTACCTGGTCAGTGTCGGTTACGGGCGCTCCCCTCGGAAATGCCACCATCTCGGGGAACGCGACGCTACCGTCGCCGGCCGCCAGCTTCGGTTTTGGACCCGGGTACCAGATCAACCTGACCGTACCGGTGGGCGGCCCCTACACCGCGAGCGCGTTCGCGCCCGGTTACAACAACACCAACGGCCCCTACACCGACCTCACGATTCCGTACTTCTACCCGCCGCCACTTCCCTCGTACAGGATTGTCTTCACGTTCGCTCCACTGCCGGGAACACTGGACGTGCGCGTGACACCGTCGGACGCGTCGCTCATCGTCAATGGCCAGCCGGTGACGCTGAGCTCGGGCACCGCGTCCGTGACTCTCGCTCCGGGGATCGCATCCATCGAGGCGCTCGAGGTCGGCTATCTGCCGTTCTTCACGAATGTCACCGTAGTGACCGACACCACGACGTTCGACAACATCACGATGATACCGGTCGTTCCGGGCGACCTCAGCCTGACCGTCCATCCCAGCACGGCCGAGCTCTGGGTCGACGGGGTCGTGGTAGCCCTCCTGAACGGTTCGTACTCCGCATCGCGACCCCCGGGAATCTACTCCATCGAGGTCACGGCTGCCGGTTACTATCCATACTACAACAACGTCAGCGTGATCAGCAACCAGACGGTCTTCCTCCCCATTTCACTCAACGCGATCGGTTCGAGCTCGTCCGGGACCTGGGGCATCGGCACGGCCGGCTGGGCGATCATCGTCGGGCTGGCGGTATTGGCAGCGGCCTTTGTCGTCGGGATGGTCTATTTCGCGCGCCGCGGGCGGCAGGGCGGTGGGCCGCCCAGGACGCCACCGGCCCAGCCTTGGCAGGAGACGCCGCCCCCGGCCAAGTAGACGCGCCACCCGGTGGGGCTATCGTCGCCGACAACCCCCACCCCGTCGCTGAACGACCCACCGCTAAGTGGCCCGCGGTCCGAGCTGGGGCAAGACGTGGACTGGGGACGGGAGGTCCATGGGGGGTCGGTACTCCGCGACGGGCCGACCCGCCACGCGTAGGACCCGCTGCGCCACGCTTCGGCAGTACCCGCACGCCTCGCACGACGTGTGCTCGCAGTCCACTAGGGCGATGTGACGCAGGAAATCCGGTGGAAACGCCCGGTTGTCGATCGAGAGTTGAGAGAGCGGCGAGAACGCTTCGGCCAGCGCCCGGGCGACCGGCGTCTCGGCCGACGTCACGGCCCGTCGGAGGGCGGATAGGGGACCCTTCACCTGGACCAGGCTCAGGATGTCGGTAAGGTCACCGGGATAGCTACGCGCGGCGTAGGCGCGGGCGCACCGAGCGAGCCACTCGGTCGAGCGGTTTCGTCCCGACACCTTGAAACGGTGGACCCCCGCGTCCTCGAACACCTCGAGGTCCTCGGGCCGCACGAAGATCCCCGAGATCAACTTCGATGGGTCGCGGACGTACTCGAGTCCGCACTCGAGGATAGGGTACTCGAACTCGGGACAGGACGCCCCGGGCTGCGACGCGAGCGAGCTCGTGTTGAGATGATGTCCCCGATACGGGCACGACGGAAGGCAGCTCTGGTTGACGAGGATCTCCACTTCCGCCCCTAGGCGAACGAGGCCGCGGATGAGGCGGAAGTCGCGGTTCGCTTCTTCGAGGATGATTGTGCGCGCCCCGAGGCGTAGGAAGTACTCCGCCTGGGTGACGGTCCGTATCCGCGCGAACGTCGAGACGGTGATCGGGACGTCGGGCCACTCGGTCCGGATGGCCTCGATGAGCGCCGGGAGGGCGACAACGAACCCATCGACCCCGAGGTCGATCATCTCCCGGACGTCCCGGAGGAGTCGGTCGACGTACCCGGGCCCGTACTCCTTCAGGCCGAGGTCGTTGCTGTTCAGCGTTGCGAAGAATCGACGAGAGTGGCGGTGAACGAGCTCGACGTGCGCTCGAAACCGGTCCCGGTCGACCTGCGGCAGGATCTGGGGAGGGCGACCACCGCCGGTGAGCTGCACCGGGAAGCCACCGAAGAACGACTCGATTGGGAGCGTCCGGGTCTCCTCAACCAGACGGTCGTCGAAATTCGATGCCAGGACGATTTCCATCGACCGAGGACCGCGGTAGAGTATGTGAGTCGACTCCCGCACCGGTGCGGTCGAACTCACTTGGCCCGCCTCGGGCTCGGGCGGGGGAGATGTCGCAGAGGACCGCCCCGGGAGAGTCGCTCGAGTCGATCCGTCGTGACCTCGCGGAGATCGACCGGGCCATCGTTCTCCTGGTCGCCGCGCGGGTCGACACTGCCGGCCAAGCGATCCGCCTTAGGACCCAGCACGAGGCCCGAGTGTCGAACCCGGCCCAAGAGGAGCGGGTGATCGCTCGGGCGCGTGGCTGGGCGGAGGAGGTCGGTGTCTCGCCGCCCGTCGTCGAAACGATCTTCCGGGCGATGGTTGACTACGGAAAGGAACGGTTCCAGGAGCGGAACCTTCCCGCTGCTGCCGTGCAATCCCACCGGGAAGTGCGGGTACGGTCTCACTCTTCCCCTTCCCGCCGCAACGTCCGCCGGGTCTTTCGACCCGCGACGTTCCCCTCGACATGAGCGCACCGGCCCTCGGAAACCGCCTCCGGTTGGAGGGTCATCCGTCAGGGAGCGGAATCCATCGCAGGCTCAGGGAGAAACCACTGCGCCGCGAGCTTCGTCGACGCCTTGCGCAGGAGCTCTAGGGCGGTCGAACGGCCGACTCCGAGGCGGTTTGCGAGCGTCGAAAGGGAGGCCCGGCGAGGGTAGTCGAAGTATCCGATCTCGAAGGCGGTGCGCAGCGCCCTCTCCTGACGCACGGTGAGGCCCCACCGGCTCCGGTACGCCCCCGCGCGGACCAGAGTAGCGCCGGGAGCGCCGTTCCGGCCCGCGGCCCGGAGGAGTCGACGCGCGTCGTCGATGCGGGGGACGAGGACCTTCCAGGGAACGGGAGCGACCGCGTCCTCCTTTCCGAGGAAGGGGCATCGGATGCAGAAATCGCCGAGGTCGAACGCCACCGAGCACGCGGCCGGCATCGGCACAGAGACCCGAAGGAGCGCCCGAGTGGGGCCGAGGTCGGACACCGCGAGGTCGCGCGAGGCGAGCCTGCTTCGCAACCGGTTCACCACCGGCGCGACCCCCGCCTCATCGGTCTGAATCTCGAACAGCCGCAGCAACCTCCTTCGACCCCGGTCGGAGGGCCGGCAGGCGACGAGCCGGAACGTGGCGCCGAGCGAAGTGAGGGTCCGGGTGACCCAATCCTCGGCATCCATCCCTTGGAGAACGATCTCGACCATCGGGAGAGGCGCCCCCCGGTCCGGCGCGGCCGGGCCCGGGTTCGACGAACGCGATCTCGAGGCTCGCGCGGCGGAGTCCCGCACTGCGCACCTTCCGAAGCCGGTCCCGGTGAGCTCGGTATTTGGTCGTCCCGTCGGCTGAGGTTGACGGGAAACACGGCGTCGTGGGACGTCGGCGGGTTCAGAGCACCGGAGTGGCGAAGGTCGGTTCGTAGTTCTCTGCGAGGTGCCCAACGATAGGGATCGAATGACCGCAGTTCCGGCACCGGTTCTGGGGGTCGAGGCGCCAGGACTGTATCGTGAATCCGAACCGTCGCACCACGACCGTTCCGCACTTGGGGCAGTACGTATGCTCGAGCCGATGGCCCCACACGTTCCCGAGGTAGACGTAGTCGAGCCCTTCCGCCTTCGCTGCCGCGTGAAGTCTTTCGAGGGTCGCGACGGGCGTCTCGGGGAGGTCCATCATGTGGTAGTCCGGATGGAACCGGAGCAGATGGAACGGCGTCTGCCGGCCGAGCTCGTCCCGGACGAACCGGGCCAGCGTTCGGAGCGCCTCGATCGAATCGCCGACCTTCGGCACGATCAGGTTCGTCACCTCGACGTGCACTCCCTTCTTCCGAAGGTCGACCGCGGACTCGAAGATCGGTTCTGGCCCCTTCGCCGCGACGTACTTCCGCAGGAAGCCGGGCTCACCGCTCCCCTTGAAGTCGACACTGACCGCGTCAAGGTTCGGCCCGATCTGAGCGACCGCCTCGGGGGTCATGTAGCCGTTCGTGACGAAGTTGGCGAACAAGCCGGCCTGGTGGGCCTCCTTGATCACGTCGAGCGCGTACTCCGCGAATATCGACGGCTCATTGTACGTGAACGTCACGCCGCGGCATCCGTATCGCTGGGCTTCGCTCACCGCAACGCGCGGGGGAAGGGACCGACCGACGACCTCCCGCTCTTGGGAGATCTCGGCGTTCTGGCAATAGGCACACCGCCAATTGCACCCCACCGTGCCGATCGAGTAGACCCGCGTTCCCGGATGGAAGTGGGAAAGCGGCTTCTTCTCTACCGGGTCGACTTGCACGGCGGACGCCCTGCCGTAACTGAGGAGGACCAGTCGGCCGCCGACGTTCTTCCGAACGAAGCAGAACCCGTGCGAGCCGTCGGGGATGGTGCAGTAGCGCGCGCAGGCGGTGCACCGGACCTTGCCGTCCGCGATCGGTTCGAACAGCGTGGCGGGGTGCCCGAGCGGAGCCGGCATGGACCCTCCGTACGAAACAAGGCCGTCTGGGGCATTAAGGGTGGTACCGTGCCGGCGGCTCGAGCCGAAGGTTCATCTGCGCCGGAACGTCCCGGTGCCTCGATGCCGTCGACCGGGTCCGCATCAGAGCCGCGGTCGCGAGCGGATGCGGTCGAACGGGACGTGGCGGCGCGGATCGCACCCTCCGCGGAGTTCCTCGAGCGGGTCGCACGCGTCCGTTCCGAACTCGTCGAGCGTGTCTCGGCCGCCGCGCGGGACCGCTCGAGTCCACTCGTTCGCGCCCTCGTCGCGGGGAGTGCGGCCCGAGGGACCTTCCTCCAGGACCGTCTGGACGTCGACCTGTTCCTGCTGTTCCCGCCCGACCTCTCCCGGGACCGTCTTCGAGAGGAGGGCCTTGCGCTCGGGCGGGCGGTGCTCACGGACCCCGAGACCCGGTACGCCGAACACCCGTACCTACGCGGGAAGTTCTCCGGATTCACGGTGGACGCCGTTCCCGGTTTCGCCATTACCGACCCATCGCATCCGCTCTCGCCGGTCGACCGGACGCCGTTCCACCAGGAGTACCTCCTGGCCCGGGAGACGCCCGAAATCGTCGGTCAGGTCCGGCTTGCGAAGCAGTTCTTCCGTTCGCTCGGAGTCTATGGCTCGGAGGCGCGCACCGAGGGGTTCTCGGGGTACCTCGTCGAACTGCTGGTGGTGCGCTTCGGATCGCTGCGCGGACTGCTCGAGGCCGCTCGCGACTGGCGCGTCCCGGTCCGCCTGACGGAGCGGGGCAAGGAGCCACCGCGACTCCCACCGGAGGTCGCGCTCGTGCTCGCCGACCCCGTCGACCCGAACCGGAACGTCGCGAGCGCCCTCTCCCGTCGCAACCTGGGCCTCTTCATTCTGTCCGCGGGAGCGTACCTTGACGCCCCAGGCCACCGTTACTTCGAGGTTCGCGTCCCCCGGGGTCTTTCGAAGGAGGAGGCGGCGGCGAGGGTGCACGCTCGCAGTACCCACGTGACCGTGGTCGAGCTTCCGCGTCCGGAGCTGGTCGACGATACGCTCTACCCTCAGGTCCGGAAGGCGGCGCGAGCGATCGCCGAAGAGGTGGGTCGCTCCGACTTCTCCGTCTTGGGCGAAGCGAGCGCGGTGGGCGACCGCGCGGTGGTGATCGTCGTCGAGACGGCCCACGCTCGCCGTCCGGCGGTCCGGGTTCAGGATGGACCGCCCGCCGGTATCGACCGGACCGGGAACTTCCTCGAGAAATGGGGGCCGAGGAGCCCCCAGGTCCTCCAGGGGCCGTACGTCCGCCCCGACGGCAGCCTGGGCGTGGAGACCCACCGACCCGAGCGGGATTCGGAAGCCGTGATCCGTTCCGCCTTTCCGCGCCTCTCGCTCGGCAAGGACCTGACGCCGAAGGACCTGTCGACAGTCCGCGTGACCCCGCTCGCCGAAGCGTCGGAGAGCGCCGCGCTCGGTGACGCCCTTCGGGAGCTGCTCGCGAAGCGACTCCCGTGGCTCGACGAGCCGGTCGACTAGACCGCGTGCGGGGAGAGGTTCTGGAGGACGAACCAGAGCGCCAGCCACCCAAAGAACTCGAGCGCGAGCAGGCCGGCCCAGTCCCCCTTCGTGTAGATCGACGACTTCGAGCGAAGTCGTCCGATGATGTAGGGGCTCACCGCGAGGATCACGATCCCGAGCGGGAAGACGATGTACCAGTAGATCCCCGTCACCGAGAGCGCCCAGGAGAGCACCCCCATCAGGACCGTGATCGCCGTTGCGAGGAGAAGCGCGTAGGTAAGCTCGAACTCCTTGGCGGCGAACGCGGCCTCGTCAAAGGGAGGGAACTCGAAAGCGTCCGCCTCCTCTTCCTCGAGCTTGCGGCGAACCTTCTTCGCCATCGCTCATCCTCCTCGTGCAGCGCGCGCGCTCTCGTACAGCTCCTCGGCGCGGTAGGAGCTGCGCACAAGGGGTCCGCACGCCGCCCCGCGGAATCCGAGCGAGCGGGCGGTCTCCTGCCACCGGGCGAACTCGTCCGGGGGGACGAACCGATGGACAGGGCGATGCGAAAGGCTCGGCCTGAGGTATTGTCCCAGAGTCAGCAGGTCGACGTCCGCTGCCCTCAGGTCCCGGAGCGTGACCTCGAGCTCCTCCTCAGTCTCGCCGAGGCCGACCATGATCGAGCTCTTCGTGACGAGCGTCGGCGCCCCGAGCCGACGCGCCGCTCGCAGGACGGAGAGCGAACGGTCGTATCCCGCGCGCGGATCCCGCACCTCCGCACTGAGCGAACGGACGGTCTCGAGATTGTGAGCGAGGACGTCGGGCGGGGAATCGAGGAGCGAGCGAAGCGCGTCGTCCCGGCCACCTAGGTCTCCGATCAGAAGCTCCACGAGCGTTCTGGGAGAGCGCTCGCGGATCCGCCGAACGGTCTCCGCGAGGACGGCGGCGCCTCCGTCCTCGAGGTCGTCTCGGCAGACCTGCGTGAGAACGACGTACCTCAACCCCCATCGCTCGACCGCCTCGGCCACGCGGGACGGTTCGGTCCGGTCGACCACTCCCCTGGGCCAGTGCGTCGTGACCGCGCAGAAGGTGCAACGTCGGGTGCAGTTGGTGCCGAGGAGCATCAGCGTCGCGGCTCCCGCGGACCAGCACTCCGGCAGGTTCGGGCATCGGGCCTCTCGGCAGACGGTGCCCAGCCCGAGCTCTCCGAGCATCCCTTTCACCTCGGGGTAGGCGCTCCCCCGGGGAGGTCGGACCCGGATCCACTCGGGGAGCCGAGAGCTCTCCAAAAATGAGGCATCCGCCGACGCGCCGGTCACGGCGGTCCGACCCGTGCGGGTGTTTTAGGTTTTCCGCGAGCGGCCACGACCCACCCGCTCTTCGAGGAGGGTCGTGAGGAGGCTCGCCGGCAGCTCGTCCATCGTTACGCTGTTGGACTCGCCCGAGGAACCGGTCTCGAGCGTCACAAGCCCGTCCCGTTCAAGCTCCTTGAGGGTCCGCCAGAACGTCGTTCGGCTCATCGGGGACGTCCCGAGCTCCTCGAGGAGCGCCGCGTGGTTCGTCCGGAGCTTCTGGCTCGTTGTCGAGGCTCCGCGTCGCTTCAACGTCCGGGAGAGCGCGAGGAGCACGCCCAGCTCGTTCGTGGAGAGCGACTCGAGCTGCGTCTCCGACATCGTCGGCAAGAGCGAGCCTTTCGCCCGTCGAACGTGCTCGGCGGTCACCACGTCGGAACCAGAGTCCTCTGCGGCGTGAGCGGCGCCCGCGAGGACCTCGAGAGCGAAACGGGCGTCACCGTTCGGGGCCGCGATGCGGGCGATCTGGTCGAGGGTCTCGCGCTCGATGCTTCCCGCCCGGAGCGCGAGCTGGGCCCGCGCCTCAAGGATGTCGGTCAGCGCCGCCCGGTCGTACGGGGCGAGCGTCAATCGATGCGTGACCCCGAAGCTCGAGCGGCTCGCGGGGTCAAGATAGGGGAACAGGTCGTCGACCGCGACCAGCACGAGGGAGATCGAGCCGAGCTCGACCTCGCGGGAGCGCGAGAGAAGGTAGACGAGCTTCGTCTCCTGGCGGACAAGGCTCGACGCCTCGTCCAACACGACCACGAGATGCGCGGGGTTCTTCCGGATCCCCTGCTCGAAGACGTCCAGCATCTCGGAGAGCGAGTAGCCGCGGTCGGGCAGCGAGACCTGGACCGTTCTGAGAAGGTCGAGCATCACCGTGCGGTCGCTGGCGCGCCGCCAGCAGTTGACGTAGGCGGCCTTCACGGGGGACCCCCCGAGACGACCCCCGTGTTCGAGGTCGGCGGCGAGGCGACGCGCGAGGGCCGTCTTTCCGCTCCCGACCCCGCCCGTCAGGAGGAGGTGGTACGGTAGCCCCTTTCCGAGCGCGTCGCGGTAGCGGCGTCGCAGGAGATCGAGCTCGGGGTCCCGATGCACGAGTCGGGCCGGGAGATACGACGGGTCGAGCGTCTCCTCCCGGGTGAGGATCGAGGGAGCCGGGGTCATTGTTCGAGCGGGGGACCGAGGTCGGGCTTATCACCTTCGCCGTCGGGAGGGACGACCCGACCGGGGCGATCGCGCGAGCCGGAGCCCGTCCACGGTCTGGCGAAGGAGCTCGGAGGGCGACGCGCGAGCGTCGAGCACCAGCCAGCGCCGCGAGCCGGCCAACGCGCGGTACGCCCTCGCCACCCGACGCAGCGTGCGGGCCCGCTCGAGAGGTCCGCGACGGTCGCTTCGTGACCCCACTCGATTGAGCGCATCCGACAGAGGGAGGTCGAGAAGCACCACCCGATCCGGTTCGCGCGCCGCCGCGCGCTGGAGCTGCTCGAGCCGTCGCCGGTCGCTCGCCGGAAGAGCGCTCCCCTGGTAGGCGAGTGTGGAGTAGAAGGAACGGTCTTGAAGCACCACATCGTGGGTTCTCAGGTCCCGCTCTAGAGCAGGAGCCGCCAGGTGGCGGTCGACGGTGAAGTAGACGGCGCCGGTCCACGCGTCCTCGGCCGCCGCGGCCTGGGCGAGGGCCCCCAGCCTCGCGTCGAACGGTTCACGTCGGACCGCCACGGTGAGTCCTTGGCGTCGGAGGGTTCTCGAAAGCGCCTGCAGCAGGGTCGATTTCCCGACCCCATCGATGCCCTCGAGAACGACGAAGGTCCCTCGTCGTACCCGGGTCATTCTGCCGCCCCCTCCGGCCCGATCTCCGGTCGCCATCCGTAGACGCGCTCGACCGACTCCACGAACGGCACGTACAAGCGATCGACGCCGTGTTCCGGGTCCTGGGCGATGATGGATCCCGCCCGTCGCGGGACCGTTGCGAGGTCCAGGACGGCACCCGGGCGGCGCGGGTCGTCGAGATAATCCGTTTCAAGGAACCATGGCCCGGGTTTGCGCGCGACGTCGCGCACGACGTCCCGATGCGCGAGATACGACGGGGTCACTCCTCCCGTCGACCCGGGAGGGAGCGGGCTCCGCGTGTAGTGCTTGACGACGCGCTCCGGTCGAAGTCCGGCCTCGCGGGCACGCTCGGAAAGCTCGAGGAAGCCCGCCGGGTCGAGGTCGGAAGAGTGGACCACGACCGCACAGTCCGAGTCGTGCGCGACATCGAGGGCATGGCGGAACGCTGCTTCCACGATCGTGGCGACCTCGGCGTTGACCGGGAAATGGGGGCGGCCGACTTCTCCCAGCGCCACCGCTTTGCGCTCGCGCACCCATCGACCGGCCAGGTCGAGGGCGGCTCGGTGGAGTTCGAGGGCTGCCTCCGCGCCGAGCTTAGCGGTCGCCCCCACGATGTCGATCGGATACGGTGCGAGCACTGGGTAGGCACGGACTCCTACCTCCTCGTGGACCTTCCGCGCGAGCTCGCACGTCGTCTCGAACTGTCGGACGTAGGTGTCCAGCGACAGCGGGACCGAAGCTTCGTAGTTCTGCGTGGCGAGGAACAGGTGGGTCCCGCCCGCGGCGTGGAACCGCTCGGCCGCCCGAACGCCGTCCCCTTTCGGGGAAAGATGGCAGTGGTGGTCGACGACCGGGAGACCTTTCGGTAGGGGCATCCCGGCCTCGATGAGAAAGGGGGCCGAACCTAGCGAAGCAGGCCGGCGCCCTGGAGCTCCTTCGTGATCTTCTTGACGGCGACCTCGACGTCCGAGGGCTTGCGGGCCCCCGTGCAGACGAGCTTGCCGCTGCCGAACAGGAGGACGACGACGCGAGGCTCATCGATCCGGCAGACCAGGCCCGGGAACTGCTCGGGCTCGTACTCCACCCGGTCGAGGCCCAACGTGACCGCGATCGCGTTCAGGTTGATCTCGCTCTCGAGGTCGGAGCTGGCAACGATGTTCTGCACCTCGATCTTCGGGTGCATGTTGATCTTCTGGCCCCCCTTCTTGATCTGCTGAGAGACCGTCTGGATCGACTCCTCGACCTCGTGCATGCTCTTCGCGCCGGTGCAGACCACTTTTCCGGAACGGAACAGCAGGATAGCCGTCTTCGGCTGTTTGAGGCGGTAGATGAGCCCCGGGAACTGTTCCGGTTCGTACTCGGCCCCGTCGAGGCCGAGGGCGATCGACTGTAGGTCGAGCTCGTCCCCAAGGGACGTGGAGGCGACAACGTTCTCGATGCGAATCTTAACCAAAGTGCTCCCCGGGGCCGTGACTATTTAAACCACTATTTAAACCATCCCGTGGCAAAAACCCCCACCCCGCCGTGCCCGGCACCGACTCGGCCACCACGGGGCCAACGGACCGGGACTCCTTCAGCCGTCCAGCGGCTCCTCTGGGTGCGGGACGAAGACGGGACCGATTGCTGCATCCCGGCTCGGAACGCCAAAGAACTGGCAGAGCACGCGCCGGGTGAACCCCCAGAGGATGTGACCTTCGAACACGGTCGCAGGCACCTCCGCGTCCCCGCGCATCGTCTCCCGGAGGATCGGGCGGGATGTAGCGAGGGCCGAGCGTGGCAGCCAGAAGATGTGCGCGACCTCCTCTGCGCTGCGGGCCGTCGGAGCGTGGGCATCCGGGCTCAGTCCCGTCGCGAACACACCGACCTTGAGGCCGAAACGGATGGCGAGTTCGGTGTCCACGTAGCGGAGCTCTCCCGAGAAGTCGGCACGGCTCAGTCCCACCTCCTCCTCGAGCTCACGAAGGGCCGTGGCGGCGAGCGAGCCGTCGCCGTCGGAGACATGGCCGCCGGGGAAGGCGACTTGACCCGACGCCGGGTCCGAGGGGCGCTCGGCCCGCTCGATGAGCAGCGTTTCGACCTCGGAATCCCCCTCCCGGAGCACGATGACGACCGCCGCGCCCGCGGTCGAGACCGGGGGTGAGAGGATTGGGAACCGGTCGAGAAGGTCCGAGAGGCGTGCGGGGGCTGACCCGGGAAAACTCGCACCGGTGTCCGGCGGTGTCATGTCTGCCAGTCGTAGGTGACTTTCTTCTGCACGGTCGATGAGTCGGCCGGATGGAGCTCACCGGCCCCGAGCATGCGTTCGAGCGCGATCACCCGGAGCTTGAGCTCCCGCAGCTCGCGCTCCATACGGGCAAGCCGTTCCGCAATGTCGGGGTCCACCGCGGATTCCATCCCGGTGGAATTCGTCCAGAGGCAGATAAGCCTGCGGTGCGGCACCGCGGCGGTTCTCTAGCGCGGGCCGACCTCGTTCGCGGACTCGGCCGAACGGACGAACGGGACGATGGCCTCCGTGAGCTCCTTCGGTCGCTCGACCGGCACGAGGTGCCCCGTTTCTGTCAGGATCCGGATCTGGGCACCGGGAATGGACTGCCGAAGAATCCGGCCGTGAGACGCGTCCACGACCTCATCGTTCATCCCCTGGACGATGAGGGTCGGTCGCGCCACGGACGCGATGCGATTCCGCTCGTCGAACGAACGCATGGCCATCGCCCACCGCACGGCCGGTCCGTAGTCCTGGTGCTTGACCTGTTCCCGAACTGCGTCGGCAAAATCGAGGTTGGCCTCGACCCAGTCCGGATAGTAAAGGTCCTTGAGCAGCCGGAGGGCGAAACGGTCCGGGCCCTCCTTCGCGAACGTCTCGGCCCATCGTTCCGCCACCGCCCGCGTGTGGGCGTCCGTGTAGGCCGCACCGCTCACCATCACGAGGCTCCGTACCCGCTCGGGACGGTCCAGGGTCATTCGGAGCGCCAGCAGCGCTCCCCCGCTGAGCCCCACGATGTGCGCGGACGAGAGGTGATGTTCGTCGAGGAGCCGGAGCACGTCTCCCAGCATCTCAGCGAAGGTGAAGTGAGAACCGGGTGGAGCCCGAGAGCGGCCATGCCCCCTAAGGTCGGGGGCCAATACCAGGAACTCCTTCGCGAGCGCGGGAATCACATCGTTCCACACGGTGTGATTGCCGCCGATACCGTGGAGCAACAGGACCGGTGGCCCCGTGCCTTCCACTCGGCAGGTCAGCTCCACCGGTGGGGCGGCGAGCTCCTCAGGCATCGCGCGTCGGACCCGGGTGCGCTATTTACGCCTCTCGGAGCTGCGTTCGCCGGGTCGCCCCGGGGTCGCCTAAGCCGAGCGAACGTTCGGATGCGAACCCGAAACCTCCTCGCCCATGCGCATGCCTAAATAGCGAGGACACGTGAATGAACGCGATGGCGCGCGGGGTGATGCTCATGAGCGGAGGGATCGACTCCCCGGTCGCACTCAATTTCCTCCTCCGGCAGGGTCACGAGATGGTGACCGTCCACATGGACAATCGTCCGTTCACGGACGACTCGCCGCTCGAGAAGGTGGTCGACCACCTCGCGATCCTTCGCGAAAGGTATCACCAGCCGATCCCCCTCTACTTGGTCCCGCACGGGCCCACGCAGATCACCCTGATGCGGTCGACGGACCGGCACTTCGGTTGCGTTCTCTGTCGGCGGTTCATGTGGCGTTCGGCCGAGCGGATCGCGACGGTCGAGAACGCCTCGTTCCTCGCGACCGGTGAGGCGCTCGGGCAGGTCGCCTCGCAGACGCTCTCGAACATGCGAACGGCCACCGCCTCGGTCGGCCTTCCAATCGTGCGTCCGCTCATCGGCTTCGACAAGCAAGAGATCGAAGCCGAAGCGAAAGCGATCGGCACCTACGCGATCTCGACGCGGCCCGGGGTCTGTTGTCAGGCCGTTCCGGACAAGCCGGCAACGCGCTCGAACCTCGTTCAGATCCTCAAGGAAGAGGAACGGGTGGACGTCGATGAGATGATCGACGACTGCGTTCGGAAAGCTGTTCTCCTCTAGCCGGTGACTCCGAGCCGGCCGGAAGTTCCCATACCCGCATCGATAGAAATATTGGGGAACGGATACCCCGACCATCATGCGTTCTCCGACGTTCGCGCCGGTGTACCCGAGGACGGCGTATCTCCTCGGGCTGATTGGGGGGACCCTGATCGTCCTCTACGCGGTCTACGAGATCGGCGCTGCGCTCGCCTTCAGTTCGAGGATCGAAAGCCTCCTCCATGGCGGGACGCGCCTCCTCGAGATTCTCGGCGCCGTCGGGGTCGTCGCAGGATTGCTGGTGATCCTCTTCGCCTTGCGACTCCGCTCGTCCCCCGGTGCGGCCCGAACGTCGGGCGTTGTGGTCCTTGTGATGTCGCTCCTCAGCTTCGTCGCGGGCGGTGGCCTGTTCATCGGGTTGATCCTCGGCCTCATCGGCGGGATCATGGCGATCTCCTGGCACTCTCCCACCCCGAACCCGTCGACGCACGGCCCTTCCTATCCGAACCCATGGGGAGGCAGCGCGACTCCGCCGGTCCCGCCGGGAGTGGCGCAGCGGTTCTGCCGCTCCTGCGGGTCTCCGAACGTCGCGACGGCTCAGTTCTGTGCGAAGTGCGGCGCGTCGATGAGCTAACCGAGCCGTTGCGTGGCCGCGCCGTCGGGCCGACGTGGCGCGAAGCGCTATCTGGGCGCGAGTTCCCTTCGGAAGCACGATGTACCGTCGACTCGAGCTCTGCTCGAACCGCGGTGGGTACGAGGCAGTGGCGGAACCGCCCCGACCTATCGACCTAGGGAGCGCGCGCTCGACCCTGGAGATGGAGGGCGTTCGGGTGATCGACGCGCGGGTGATGCTGATCGTCTCCCTGGAGACCGAGGTGACGATCAGCCGCGGCGGACGGCTGCTGTTCAAGACCCATGACCGCGCCGCCGCCGAGCGCGATTTTGCTCGCCTCGAGCGGATGCTGCGACTACCTTCGGTCGAGTCCAAGCGGCCCCCGAGTCCGCCGGGCGGTTAGGTTAAACCCCGCGATTCCCTCATCGGACCGGAGCGATTGGGAGGTCGCCATGCGCGAAACTTGGGTGGCCGGTGCGGCTTCGAACCGCTTCGGCAAGATGAAGGAGACCGCCCGGGAGGCGGCGACCCGGGTATCGATGGAAGCGATCCGTCAGGCCGGACTGGAGCCAAAGGACATTGGGTACACCTTCGTCGCCAACTGCCTTGGAATCGCCGACCACCAGGGTCATCTCGGACCCCTCGTGAACAGCGGCCTCGGGATTCCCGAGGTCCCGTCAGCAACGGTCGAGTCGGCCTGCTCCTCCTCGAGCGCCGCGCTTCACGAGGCGTTCGTCCACGTCGCGGGCGGGTTCCTCGACGCGGCCCTCGTGGTCGGCGTGGAGAAGGTCTCACAGCTCGACACGCTGACCGCCACGAGCTACTTCGCGATCGGGGCGGATTATGCGTTCGAGACGAAGAACGGGGCGACCTTCCCCGGTCTGTATGCCACTCTGGCGAACGCCTACAGCCGGGCGTTTTCGACTCGCCCCGAGATGTTCGGGGCGATCGCCGTCAAGAACCACGCGAACGGGGCCCGGAACCCGCATGCCCACTTCCAAAAGGAGATCTCGATGGAGACCTATCTCGCCTCCCCAATCGTCGCGTCCCCCCTCCGACTCTACGATTGCTGTCCGTTCTCGGACGGTTCCGCCGCGGTCGTCGTAGTCGCGAAGGAGTTCCTCCGGTCGCCCGTGACGGAGCCCTTGGTCGTACGGGCCTCGGTGCGCTCCGGTTCGGTGACCGACATGCACGACCGACCGGACCTCCTCGGCCTCCCGGCGACCCGGACCGCGGCCGAGAAGGCGTTCCGCCAGGCGCACATGGAGCCCAAGGACATCGACTTCCTCGAAGTGCACGATTGCTTCACGATCGCCGAGGCGCTCGCGGTCGAGGACCTCGGTTTCTTCCCGAAGGGCGCGGGCGCCCGGGTCGCTCTCGAGGGAACCACGGTCCGCGACGGAAAGCTACCGGTGAACCCTTC
>DATJVA010000098.1:0-7595 GCA_035502015.1 Thermoplasmata archaeon
GCTCGACGTGCATTGAGTCCACGTCGGTGTGCCGGAATCCTCGTAGAACCATGTATCGCCTAACGGACAGACCGTGCCGCATCCGCCGAACAAAACGACATGTGTGCTTGCGGGGTCGTACGCCATCGCTCCCCCCCAGCGAGGTGATGGCGCATGCGTGGGACTCTTATTGTTCCAAGTGAAAGCTCCGGCAGAAAAAGAGTAAGAAAGTTCCCACGTGTCGTTCAACGGACAGCTTGAGGCGCAACCCCCGAACAGAACCGCGTACTTTGCGGTCGCGTTGTAGGCGAACGCCGCCCCCTGACGGGGGGACGGGCTCGGGGAGAGGGAGAGCGGACCGGCCCAAGTGCCGCCCGAGAACGTCCACGTATCGCCGAGCAGCGAGCCGCCTCCCGTCATCCCTCCGAATAGGACCACATCATCGACGGTATCGCTCGAGTCGTTGAACGCAATCATGCTCGCGTTGAAGCGGGCCGGGGGAGAGTTCGAGGAGTTCACCGCCGGCCAGAGGCTCTCCCAAGGCATGTAGGACCCGGTCGTCCCGTTCCTATCCGAGGCAAAGGTCCACGTCGTGACGTTTCCGCACTGCGCGCCGCAGCCGCCGAACTGGACGTCGTAGCCGTCCTCCCAGTCCGCGGAGATCGAGCCCCCGTACTCAGGGGAGGGCTCGGGGGGTGGCCAGTCCAGACCCGATATACTCCGACTGGCTGTCGTGGCATAGTACCATGTGTCGCCGAGCGAGTCCCCTGTAGCTGATGATCCACCGAAGAACAGCGTCCCGAAGTCCTCGCCCTGCAGGAACATGGGATCGTATCGGTCGGCCGGGGGACCGATCGGACTGGGTCCGGTCCACGCCGGTACCGACCCACCGGTCCCAATCGGCGTCCAGAGGTCGAGCCATCCCAGACTGCTCGTTGACCGGTTCTCCCCGAAGGACCAATATCCACCCGGATCGGTGGCGTTCCCGAATACCACGCCCCCTGGCCCGGCACCCCCCGTGATCTCCAAGTAGGAACTGGCGCCAGAGGTTGCTGTAGTGTAGCCAGGGTAATACCTCGGTGGAGGGCAGGCTACCGGGGGAACCACGATATCGCCGCTGGCAAGGGGGATATCTGGCGGAGTTGTGTACCCGCTGCAGTTCATTTCGGATATCAGTTCGTACCAGGAATACCCGTCGAAGATCCAAGTGTCGTTGTACGCGTAGCTCGATCCATTCCCCGCGCAGCCCGGCAGACTTGAGCCGCAACCGCCAAACAGAGCATCCACATCACTCCCGACTTGCAGCTTGACGAATCCCAGCGCCGCACCGTACCTCGCCGGAGGCGAAGGCGGCGACGGAGTCACATTCAACCAGGTGCCGTTCTTGAACTGCCATGAATCCGCAAGTGGGCAGTTCGAGCCGACGCCGCACCCTCCGAACATGACCAGCCCCGCGCCCAGAACCGTGGGTCCGCGGGCCATGGCGGCGCCATATCGGGCTGACGGACTGAGGCTTGTGGATAGGCGAGTCCAGTTGCCCCAGATGCCAGTCGTGTCGAGGTACTCCCAGGTGTCTCCAAGGATGTGGGAGGCAGAGCTGTCGCACCCCGGGATGCTTTGGGAATACGAGGGTGATGCGACTGTACAGCCTCCGAACAGGATCACCGATCCAAAGTACGAATCCCTCACTTGGTATTCTCCTGCGGCTGCGTCGTGGCGAGCCGACGGACAACTGCCCGCGTGGCACCGGAGGAACGGGGTGACGTTCAGCCACGACGCCGGTCCCTGCTTGAACTCCCACGTGTCGTTGTAGACACGGCCCTGCGCATCCGCTCCTCCGAAGAGCAATGCAGAGACTCCGCTGCTGGTCCCGTTGGCCGAGGGATCGGCGAATTGGGCCAAGACCGCCCCGTACCGCTTGGAGGGTGTGGAGTTGTACGGGAGGAAGTTTGGGGAGGGGGATGTCACGCTTGGCGATACGGCCCCTATAGACGGTCCTGCGGTCCTCGTCGAACAGCTGTATCCTCCTCCGGATGGCGTGCAGCTCATCGGTGAGCCGGCCGCGGGGCCGTTCCCGTCTGCTAGAGCCGCGATGGCCTGCTGCATAACCGAAGACCCCTGGGAGGCGGCCGTCGGGATTCCTGGGACATTCCTGGGACTCGGGGGGAAGCCGGGACTCCAACGAGGGGCGACGACGAGTCCCCCCATGCACACGAGCACTGCGATACCCACGGCGAGCGGCGCGGGGGGAGGGCAGAGGCGCAAGCATCTGCGGCGACCACTACGCATCAGGAACTCCTTTGGCTTACCTAAGAAGGGGTGCTCGACAGCGTCCGTCGCGGGAGGAGCCAGAGGCTCGACGTTGCCTTTCGCCGTCGCATTTCACCACACCGAAGGCCACATCATACAAATATTGTTCCATTGGCCCCGGATGTTTTTCAAGTGTACAGGACAGCGGCATCAAGCGGCGCAAGTAGCGAGCGATAACAGCACCGGCCCTTGGCAAGCAAGATCGATGGAACACCCCCAGAGACCGGATCTCCCATCCCATCCGCTGGGGCCTTGGGCAGAGATCGCTACCTTACTCGGCCGTGCCGGAGCACTTCGATGATTCCGGCGCGGAGGCGCCACGAAACGGGCGCACCTTCCACGATATTCGAACCCCCCGAGGGTTCAAATCCCCCCCGACACAAGGACCCAGATCTGCTGACGTGAAAGCAATCTATCTTCTGGTCGATACCGTAGGGATTTGAACCTCGAACTCGCATTCTACCCACCTCAGTGGCCCCGACCTGGGAACCAACGATCGTACGCGCGGTGGTCGACGATTTCGACCACCACGACGACGCGGTCCGAGCCCTCATGAACCACGGTGTACAGGAGTCGCCAGAAAGAGGGGAGGTCCTCGATGAAGAGATTCTCCACGCCATCCTGACGGACGAGGGCCGCGGGGAGGGCTGATTTCCGAACGAGCTCCCCATGTAAACAGTCGTAGAGCAGAATCGGGCGGAGGGCTCGCGCTCTCCTCGCGATGCGTTGCGAGACCTTCTCCGGACTGGCTTCGAGTCGCTGAAGTTCCTGCTGGGCGGAAGGTGAGAGGACGACCTCTCGGGCGCCTCGGCCGGTCAAAGACGAGCGCTGCGCCGGATGATCTCCTGAAGCTTGGCTGAGGCCGGGGGCACCCACAAGAGGCCCTTGCTGCCTTCGGCGATGCTTCCGTCAGAGGCCAAGAAGTTGAGTGCCGCGTTCAGGCTCTGGCGGGAGGTTGAATGGCCCCACGTGGCGAGCTGCTCGAGGAGCTCGTTTCGACTCATTGGCTCACCCTTCCCGCGAAGGGCGGCGCGAATAAGCTCAATCGTGCCGAGCGTGGGATTCGCGCCGGGTTTCGAGAACTCGAGGGGTGGGACCCGCGTCGCCTGCGCCATGGGGTACACTCTTATGGGTACACCCCATATAAGTATCCCCCCACCCTGCCGTGATTGAGGGAGACCCCCCGATCCAAGGACGCAATCTCCGCCATCTTCGCCGGCCACCCGCGAGGCGAACTTGGAGCGGGAACCGTGGACGCCGCTCCGGACGGCGGATTGCAGGGGGTATGAACTCTGTGGCGGTTCACCCCCCCCGGCACTATAGAAGCCATTAATGCGATGGCAGCCATAGCTTCCAGCAGCATGGCGGCCGACCCCCTGACCACGATCCCCGTCCGTGAATCGACCAGGGCGGAGCTCCAGCGGTTGAAATCGGGGGGCCAAAGTTACGACGAAGTGATCCGGGCCATCCTGGAGGAACTCGAGGAAAGAGACCCCTGGTTCGCCGAGATGGAACAGCGGGTGGCGGATTGGAAGGGTGGCAAGATCAAGCTGGAACCGATCGAAACCCTCTGGGACAAGGACAAGAAGGCTCGGGCGCGGAAGTCTCACTGATGGCGAGGACGGTCCTCCGGGACCCGCGGTTCGACGCTGAGTTCCTCGCTCTCCCCGAAGAGGTTCGTGACAGCTGTTGGCGTGTGATCGCCGCCTTGCGACGCAGACCGTTCTCTCCCGGCGCGGGGTTCCGAGTGGAGCGGCTCCGGCGCATTGCCCCGACGGAGGCGTGGTCCGCGCACTTCTTGGACGACCGGTTTCGGCTGCCGTACGTGGTCGACGGGGAGGAACTGATCTTGTTCGGAGTGGGTTCCCGGCCCGGATTCTATCGAAGGCTCGACCGCATCCGCGGTCGACGGCTCAAAGAGAAGAGTTGAACCCCCCGGGGGTGCAAATCCCCCCCCGACACAAGGCAACTGTTCTCCGGAACCCTCTTGGAAATTATCGAAACCATCACCGGAGAAGTTCCGGACCTAGTATCGTATCGACCTGAGAGACGAACTTCGACCACTTTCTCCGATTCTCCGGGTCGGACGGCCGCCCAAGTTCGCGCCGGCTCAGCGAATCAACGAACAATCGCTCGTCCGCCAGTCTCTTCCGGACCGCCCGGAGCTTGGCGACCAAGGGCGCCGAGCGAAGGCGGAGGAATAGCTCGTGGACCTCGTCGGTGTCGAGGGGTTCCGGCGCGATCGCAAAGAGATCCGAGAGGTCGGAATCCCGGCCCGACTGGAGTTTGAGCGCCCAGAGCGCCTCGGGTCGCGCGATGGGAATCTCCGTCCCCGACCGGGCGGACATCGTTTCCAGTCGTACCTTTCTCGGGCGGAGCGAGATCCATGCCTCGGGAACGTCCACCTGGGCATCTCGGTCTCGAACCGCCCCGGCGAGGAGATCCAAGGTGACCCCACGAGCGCCGAATCTTTCGACCGGACCCTCGTGACTCTGGGGGTTCGGATTCGAGTGGGCTTCTAGGCGGAGCCCCCGTTCCCGGAGCCACAACCGAATCGCCTGGGCGGAGGCATACGGGATGACCACATCCACGTCAGCGGAGTACCGGGGCGGGCCGTACGCGCAGACGGCGTAGCCGCCGATCACGACCCCGCCGCGATCCCACGGCCACGCGTCAAGCAGCGCTAGCGCGGAGCGCTCCCTGATGTCAGGGTCCATCGAGGAGGAGGTCCTTGGCCCCCCCGTAGAGGGCAGGGTGCGCGTCGATGACGGACTCGACCACAGCGCGCGGGATCACCGGTTCGCCGGCCAGTTGGACCGACTCCACCCGACGGACAGGAACGAGGTCGACCCGGGCCCCTACCCGCTTCCCCCTGTGCGTCGCGACGCTTCGGTTCGCGAGGTACTCTCGCCACTCTGCCACTCGGTCGGCCGGGACGGCCACTTCGAAGATTCGGTAGAACGGCGAGGGCGAGATCCGATACCGGCCACCGGTCCAGAGCTCGATAGCCGAGCGGCCGGCCCAAGCCATCCGAGACGGCCCCGCGAGAACGATGCGCCGGACCCGGCTCCACTCAACGGCTCGAAGGTCGGGGCGTTCCCCCGGCCCCAGGCACCGATAGGTTCCGCGCCCGATTCGCTCGACCAGTCCCCGGTGCTTCAGGTCGCTGAGAATCTTGGCCGCACGAGGAGCGTTCGCTCGCCGGGCGAGGTCGCGAGCGGTGAATGGTTTTCCTCCGAACAAGGAGGAGACGACGTCCGCATAGGTGAGCGGCACACTCCTTTAATGCAGGAACTATTATTAAAAGATTTACTTATTGGACGCACGCCCCATGGTCACGAATACGGCTGGTGCGGAGGCGGTGTGCCGGCCGAGCCCGTCCCCCCACGCGAGGATCGTCCCGATTGAGCTGAGACTACCTGAGGGATTCCGCCGCTACCGTCCAGAGCCGCGGTGAAGGGGACACGAACTTTTCACGGATGTTCCCCCCCCGTCACTATAGAGGTCAACAATGCGCTGGCCGTCGTAACTTCCAGCAATACGGCGGCCGACCCCCGGACCACGATCCCCGCCCGCGTATCGACCCACGCGGAGCTCCCGCGGTTGAAGTCCGGGGGACAAAGTTACGACGAGGTGATCCGGGTCATCCTGGAGGAACTCGAGGAACGGGACCCCCGGTTCGCGGAGATGGAGCCGCGAGTCACGGATTGGAAGGAAGCCAAGATCACGCTGGAACCGAGCGAGACCCCCTGGGACAAGGACGAGAAAGCCCGGGCTCGGAAGCCTCGCTGATGGCGGGGACGGTCCTTCGGGACCCGCGGTTTGACCCCGAGTTCCCCCTGGGCGGGCACGAGCTTGCCCGCGAGAACTCGCTCACCCTTCGATCTGCTTCCGTACCGTGTCGAGCAGCCTTCGGGCATGCTTGGCGAGCTCTTTGGCGTCGTCCAGCGTCACATCCCGGTCCTGATACTCGACCTCGTTCTTCCGGTCCAGGACGCGCTGGAGGTGCTGCCCGATCTCTCGCTTGGACGGCGATCTCGAGCCCGCCACGAGGCGCAGCGACTCGTGATGATCGGTCCCGCTCGACCTCTTGCCGAGCTGGTGCACGAGGAATGCGTCGATCGCGGCGCTCGAAGCCTTAACCGCGTTCACGGCCGCCACGCTCGCGTGGCCTTGCTCGATCCCCCACTCCGCCGCTTTCATGAGTTGCTCCGCGCGGCGCAGATACACCAGCGATCGCCCGCGTGGGACGTCGGTCGTTCGCAGGGGCGCCATTCTCTCAGACCCGGAGGCGAAGCCCTTCCCGCTCGATCGACGCAAGAAGCTCCGGATTGGAGCCACGTTCGACCTCCGCGCGGGTCAGGATGAGGTTCGACAGCGGGTTGCCGAATCGCAGGACAAACTCCTGACTGGCGCGACCCAACGCGTCCGCCACCTCCTCCTTCTCGGCCTTTCCTCGGGTTTCTACGAAGAGGTCGATGTCGCTTCGGGGACGTTCGTCCCCGCGGACGACCGATCCGAAGAGAATGGCGCGTTCGATGGGGAGCGGACGAAGCACCGCCTCAAGCCTCGCTCGCAACTGATCGAAGATGGCGGGTTCCGCTTCGAAGAGATGCTGTAACGGGGCGGCCAGGGCGTGCTCGGTCGACAGACTCCATGCATGGACGCGACCGATCGTCTGCGATCGGACCAACCCTTGGGCCTCGAGGGACCCGAGATGCTCGTTAACCTGGGACGGTGAGGCGGAAACCCGACGGGCCAATTCGCGACCGCTGAGAGCCTCCCCCCGTGTCCGCGACAGCGCTCGCAACACGTCGATCCGAATCGGACTCCCCAGCAGCTCGGTGAGCGGACGATGGAAGCGCATGTTCGATTATTCAAACACATGACCGATTGACCATACATAACGATTGCGACTTCGCCGAGGGGTGTGTGGAGTCCAACAGCTGCTTCACAACCCGCCCGAGGAGGAGCTCGCCCGCCCTCCAGAGGAAGGCGGGGGTTCCAGGGGCTATCCCCGTTTCCCGCTCGCCGGGTCTCTCGGGCCATGTGCCCCCCCGCGACGGGCCGGTCGGTCGCTTGGTTCCGAGGTAGCGCCCCTAGACCCATCGAACGCGGGTGGAACGTCGGGGCGGTCGAGGCCGCCCCTCCGGTCGGTCGACGGGAGATATCGCCGTACGACGACGTCGGGCCTACTTCGCCGGGAGCTTCACGAGCTTCCCGCTGCGCCCCAGCGAGATCTGGGTCTGGCCCTTGTAGTCCTTGACCCACCCTTCGACGATGCGCACCCGGTCCCCGTCCTGGAC
>DATJVA010000099.1:0-2961 GCA_035502015.1 Thermoplasmata archaeon
TCTTCCATGAAGCGGGGGTGGAAGGCGTCGAGCGCGCGGCCCGCGCGAACGGCAGCCTCGGGCAGGAAGCGCCCGTGATACTCGATCAGCAGGTCGACGTCCTCCCCGACCGCTTCCCGGACCGCGCCGACCCGGGCCACAGCCTGCCGCAGGCCTTCCGGGGAAAGCGTGCGGTAGGCGTCCCCGAACGGGTCGAACTTGAGGGCCCGGAACCCGCTCTGGACCATCGCCTTCGCCTTGTCCGCGAACTCCCCGGGTTCGATGCAGTCTGAGTACCACCCGTTCGAGTAGGCTCGGACGCGCGTCCGGATCGCCCCTCCCAGGAGGGTCGAGACCGGCACGCCGGCCGAGCGACCGACGAGGTCGTGGCAGGCGATGTCGACGGCCGAAAGGGCGCTCGTGGCCTCCATCGAACGCGAGCGGTAGAACGAGTACACCTCGAACCGGCGGAGGGCCGCTGCGTGGTCCTCGAGCTCGGCTCCCTCGTAGAACCGGGCGACCTCGCGCACGCTCTCGCGGA
The DNA here is from genome assembly GCA_035502015.1 of Thermoplasmata archaeon. Taxonomy (GTDB): domain Archaea; phylum Thermoplasmatota; class Thermoplasmata; order Lutacidiplasmatales; family UBA184; genus Lutacidiplasma. Next base: position 521 of record DATJVA010000099.1, read on the forward strand.
CCGGCGCCGTCATCAGCGTGGTCGGGGCCTCGCCCCAGCCGACCGCCCCGTTCGCGGTCGTGACCTTGACGAGGATGACCGTCGAGCTCCACGGGGAGGAGGCCTCACCGGCGGGTGCCGCCACCTCGATCGGTTCGACCGAACGGATCTTCATGGTCCTCCCTCGCGAGCCTCCCGGGGATTAGACCGTTACTTGGCGGGAGCGGCGTGCGCCCGCAGGAGGGTTCGTTCCACGTGGGTGCCGGGGACCATCGCGCTAATCGTCTCTTGGACCCGGCCGTCCGCTCCGATGAGGAACGTCACGCGCCGGGCGAATCCGAGGAACCCCAGCACGTCGTAGGCCTTCGCGATGGTCTTGTCCGTGTCGGCCACGAGATGGAAGGCGGCGTGGCACTTCTCGGCGAACTGTTTCTGGGTCTTCACCGAGTCGACGCTCACGCCGACCACTGCCCAGCCCGCGGCCTGCAGCTCGGTGTAGTGGTCGGCGAAGGCACGGGTCTCCATCGTGCAGCCCGTGGTGTTCGCCTTGGGGAAGAAGTACAGAGCGACCGGCCTCCCGCGCAGCGAGGAGAGGGTGAACGGTTCCCCGTCCTCGGTGAGGGCGGTGAAGTCGGGGGCGAGGTCTCCCGCCTCGGGCATGGCGGACGGAGATTGCTCTCCTATTTGAGCGAGGGACCCGGGGCGAGCGGCGGGGAGTCCGCTGCCTCCGCCTCCACGCGCGAGACCTCCTCCGCGGTCAGCGGGGGGCGAGTGAACGCCTCCAACAGCTCCTCGAGACGGTCGGCCGGGGGGAGCGGCACGAGCACGCTCACCACCCAGGGATGGCCCGCGACGTACTGGACCGCTGCTTGGGCCAGCGTCCGTTTGTGCTCAGCCGTCAGGAATCCCAGCTGGAGCACCGGCTCGAACTCTCTCTCGAGCGCTCGAAGGGAGGGAGGAGACATGGAGGGCCCGAGCTCGAGGCCGCTCTGCGCGAATCGTGAGCCGTCGAGCCGTCCCCCGGCGAACGGGTCCCGGGCCAGCAGCCCGATCGGCGCTCCCCTTGCCCCGGGTTCGAAGAGGGGTCGCAGTCGACGGTCGAGAAGCGAGAACGGCCCGCTGTACAAACCGCCCCCCGGGTGCGGGGGCAGCGAGGACGCACCGGGCATCAGACGGACCGCCACCGAGGAACCCGCAGCCGTCGACGGGTTGTTCGGCGAAGCGCCCGGCCCGGCCGGGCCCGCCGTGGGGGAGGGGGCGACCTCTCGGATGGTGCGGAATTGCCCGACCGCGGCCGGAGGAGTGCTCGGCCGTGGTAGCGAAGAACTTCCAGGACGGAGTGGTTCCGGCCCGGCGGCGTCACGAACGATGACGACCACGGCCGGGTCGCGCTCGGAGAACGCGGTCGCCACCAGTGCCTGGGCCCGGTCAGAGTCCCGTGAACCCGCGGTGTCGAACAGCGTGACCCCCCCCTCCCGGGCTCGACGAAGTCGCTCGACCAGCGCCCGGTCGGCGACGGCCCCCGCCGGACCTACAGGGTCCACCACGAGCCCTAGCAGGGACACGGACAGGCCGCCGCCGGGGACCACGCGGAGCGGGATGGGCGACGACCGAGGAGACATCGCGGGAGCTCCGCACGGCGACCGCCCTAGAGAAGTCTTCCCCTCCGGTAGGTCACGCCCCCTCCGTCGTGCTCGGCAGCTTTCGCCGGCGGGTCCTCGCCCGGGCGCGGCACTTGCGCCGAGCGGTTATCTGCCAGAGGCATTCCGGTATCCGACGATGGCGAGCGCGATCCTGCGGCGGGCTCCGATATCGGAACGGTACCGTCCCCATCGGCTCGAGGAGGTCGTCGGGTCGCCGCGGGCGGTCGCGGAGCTGCGAGCCTGGGCGGCCGCTTGGAACTCGGGCACCCCGCCGGCGCGCCGGGCGGCCGTGCTGGCCGGGCCACCGGGCGTCGGGAAGACGAGCACCGCGGTGGCGTTGGCGGAGGAGAACGGGTGGTCTCTCGTGGAGATGAACGCCTCGGACGCGCGCAACGAGCACGCGATCGACCAGGTGGCCGGCCGCGCATCGATCACCCACACGCTGGCTACGGCGCCTAGAGGCGGTGGCCGCTCTCGAGCCCTCATCCTGCTGGACGAGGCCGACTGCCTCACCGGCAAGCGAGCCGAGAGCGCGCGGCCGGCGCCGCCGCCGGTTACCCTCCGCGAATTCCTCCGAGGACGATACGGGAAGGTCGAGGAGCTGAACCTCGCCTGGGGTCTCGGCGTACCGGGCCGACCCGCCGCGTTCTCGGACTGGGAGGAGATCCCCCGGACGGCAGGCCGCGCGGCGTGGACGCGCCTGGGCCCGGCCCAGCGCGACCTCGCGGATTGGAAAGGAGGCTCGAGGCCCCGAGACCTGTCCGACCGAGGAGGACTCGGCGCCATCGCTCGACTGGTCCGTTCCACCCGTCAGCCCCT
>DATJVA010000100.1:0-7145 GCA_035502015.1 Thermoplasmata archaeon
AGTGACGTCTTCCTCGTGATGGTCGCTAGCATCTACGCGACCTCGGCGTGGTACTCGGAGGGGTATCTCCGAGGGGTCCATCGACCGTTCCTCACGTCTCAGGTGTACTACGCTCTCCTGAGTGCCTTCGCGTTCTCGATGGTCGCGACGCTGGTCGTTAGCGACCTCGGGCTGATGTGGATCGGGATCGAGGCGACCACGGTCGCGAGCGCCCTGCTCGTCGTGCTCGAACGCAAGCCCACGAGCGTCGAAGCAGCATGGCGCTACACTCTGATTGCGTCGGCGGGTCTCACCATCGCCCTGTTCGCCCTCCTTCTCGTTTACGCGACGACCGGCACGTTGGACGCCTTTGCCCTCGCCGCTGCCCACCCCGCTGTTTCCCTCCCAATCGAGATGGCAGTGGCCCTGGCTCTGGTCGGGTATGGCACCAAAGTGGGTCTCTTCCCGATGCACACGTGGTTACCCGACGCTCACTCCGAGGCTCCCTCCCCCGTCTCGGCGATGTTCTCCGGCGTGCTCCTGCCGACGGCGCTTTACGCGTTCCTCCGGGTCTACGCGATCCTCCCGACTCCCGCTCCGGCGGTCATCACGGACCTGCTGATCGTCTTCGGCCTCACCACCGCAGTGATGGGAGCGTTCCTTCTCCAACGGCAACGTTCGTTCAAGCGGCTGCTCGCCTACTCGAGCATGGAGGTCATGGGAATCGCGCTCGTCGGGGTGGCGATCGGCGGCGTGGCGCTCTACGGGGCCCTCATCCTGCTCTTCGCCCACGCCTTCGCGAAGTCTGCAGCGTTCTATTGCGCCGGCAACGTCCTTCGAGCTGGAGGCACGAACCGCATCGACGAGGTTCGCGACCTCCAGCACTCGATGCCCCGCACGGGCGGCGCCTGGGTTGCGTCGGCGTTCGGGGTCACCGGTGCCCCTCCTTTCGGGACGTTCCTTGGAGAGCTGCTGATCATCATCGGAGCCATCGCCGCCGGCTGGATCTGGGCGTCTCTGGTCCTGATCCTCGCGATTCTCGTTGCGTTTCTCGGTGTCAACTACCAGATCGGGCGCATGGTGTTCGGCGGTGCGACGAAGGCATCGGGCGAACGAGGTCGAAGCACGGAGGATGGGGCGACGGTCGCGTATCTCAACGTTGCAATCGCTCTAGTCATTGGAGTCGTTTCGATTCCCTATCTCTCCGCGGCGATCCGCGCGGCCGCCGGTGTCCTCGGGGGTTCGTCTCCATGACGACACCCGTCCGAGCGCTTCCTCGCGGAGCCGAAGAGGGCGTCGACGCCGCTCCCTTGGGGGCCCTCGCCTACGCTTCGGAGGACGGCTCACTCGCCGTATACAACGACTACGAAGTTGGTCGGTCCGTGATCGGCCCTCCGCCGGACTTCGCAGGCTTGCGCACGGTTGCGGAGACATGGCGGCGATCTTCGAAGGCGGGCGTTTCCCGTCCGGGTGGTCCCGTCGACCCCATCGACGGCTACGGCGTCTTCACGTTCCCTTACGGACCGATTTCGATGGGCGTCCCCGAGAGCGGCAAGTTCGAGGTTCGAACCTACGGGGAGAGGATCCTCGGTCTCTCGCCAGTGGCTGGCTTCAAGAGTCGTCGGATTCTTTCCTCAGTCGTCGGCAGTACGATCCCGGATGCGGCCCTGCGGATCGAGCGACTGGCCGGGAACTTCTCAGCGGCCCACACGGCGGCTTTCCTGGCGGCCGCCGAGAGCGCAGAAGGACGTCCCGTAGCGCGGGAAGAACTGAGGATCCGCGCGCTGGGTCAGGAGCTTCAGCGAATTTACAACCACGTCCATGTCCTTGCTCGAATCGCCGAAGCGGCGGCACAGAACGTGGGGGCCGCGCAGTCCCACGCGCTGGCTGAGGACCTGCTCCGCCTCCAGGGTTCCGTGTTCGGCCACCGATGGCTCTTCGGGGCGTTTCTCCCGGGAGGACCCCGGCGAGCCACCGATCGCGAGGCCCGAGAGAAGCTCGCTGCCCGACTGGTGCCTCTCGCGAGGACCTTCTCCGACCTCTGGGAGCTCTTCCTAGGGAGCCGAACGTTCGTCGACCGAATCCAGTCGACCTGCGTCGTCCCACGAAAGGTAGCCCTGCAGTGGGGTGCGGTGGGACCCACGTTGCGCGCCTGCGGGGTGGACTGGGACGACCGACTGCGCGTCCCGACCGTCCCGTACAACGACCTGTTCCTCGACCTTCCCAACGAATCGGACGGGGATGCCCTCGCACGCCTGCTGGTCCGGGCCCATGAGGTTCGCGCGAGCTTCCTCCTCCTCGAGCAGTTGCTCGACCGATGGCCGTCGGGGACGGACGGCGACGAGCCTCCGGCCGCCAACGTGGGACCGGAGCGGGGCCTAGGCAGGGTCGAGAGCCCCAGCGGCGACCTCGTCTACGACGTTTACGTGAAAGATGGGAGGGTCGCGGGCATTGGCATGCGTTCCGCGAGCCAGGCAAACTTCCCGGTGTTCGCGCGAGGTCTCCGAGACGGGGTCTTCACGGACTTTCACTTCGCGTGGGAGAGCTTCGGGATCGTCTTCGCCGAGGTGGACGCCTAGGAGGCGATCGTGCCGAGCTGGATTGGACAAGCCCTGCGGACGGGAATCCGAACGACTCTGTATCCCCAGCGTCCCGCATCGGAGGTAGAGGTCCCGGCAACGGGCCGGCCGCCGGTGCCCACGACGCCGGACCCCCCCAGTGCCGATGTGATCTCGTCGTGCCCCTCGGGGGCCATCTCGTCCAGTGGGGTGGACCAGGGCAAGTGCATTCGGTGCGCCCGCTGCCTTCCCGGAGGCTTCGCCTTCCGGGGTCCCGTCGAGGCCGCGATGGGCTCCCGATCGGAACTGTTGCAGGACGCACCGCTCTCTGCTGTCGGTCGCGTCCTCGGTGCGCTCCCACCCCTCGGCGGCTTCGCCCGGTCCCTCCACGTGTTTCTGGTCGACGCGGGCAGCTGCAACAGCTGCAATCTCGAAGTCATGGCCCTATCGAACCCGCTGTACGACTCCCAGCGTCTGGGAATCTTCTTTACGAACTCGCCACGTCACGCCGATGCGTTGCTCGTGGTGGGCGTGCCCACCGATGAGATGGTCCCTTCGCTTCGAAGAGCCTACGAGGCGCTGCCCGACCCGAAGGTCGTCATTGCCGTGGGTGCGTGTCCGATCAGCGGTGGCGCTTTCGCCGGCACGCCGGGGTTGGCGACCTCCCTCGATGACCTCCTCCCGGTCGATATCTACGTTCCCGGCTGCCCACCCACGCCCGTCCAGATTCTGGATGGCATTCTCCGAGCGGTCGGGCGAGGGAGGCCGCGCGAGGTGCCATGAGCAACGACGTCCTCGCCATCCTTCTCGTCCTCGCTGTAGCGACGTTCTTCCTGGGCGCAGCCCTGTCGATCGTCCGACGTTCGCTCGGATACCTCGCCGCCCTCGTCGGTAGTGTCCTGCTCCTGTCCACTGCGGTCGTAGTACTGCTCGGTGGGCCGGTCTCGAGCCCGAATTGGACCGGTCCTCTCGGCGAGCCAGAGTCGCTGTCGATGGACGCTCTGTCCGCATTCTTCGCGCTCGCGGCATCCATCGTCTGGATCGCGACCTCGGTTTACTCGATCTTCTACGACGACCGGCGATCTCCGATGCTCGCCATTTCCTACTGCCTCACGGTCGGATCGATCGCGCTGCTCGTCAACGCGTCGAGCGAGGTTCTCTTCCTCATCGGGTGGGAGACGATGACGCTCGCCTCCTATGGGATGATCTTGCAGGCGAGGGGCGCGGCGGAGCGGGTCTCGTCAGCGGCCTTCGTATTCCTCGCGTTCGGCGAGGCCAGCACCCTCTTCGTCATTCTCGCCGTTGCGGGGCTCCGCGTCGGAACCGGTAGCTTCCTGTTCGGAGCCCATCTCGGTCCGGGTTCGCTCGCTACGATCGTGTTCGTGGCGGCCCTCATCGGATTCGGGCTGAAGATGGGGATCGCTCCCTTCCACATGAGTGAGTGGTTGCCGATCGCGCACTCCTCGGCACCCTCCAACGCGTCCGCGGTGCTCAGCTCCACCCTGACCCTCGCCGGTGCCTACGGTCTCTTCCGGATGGTGAGTCTACTCAACAGCCCCCCACTGTGGTGGGGCGCCGTCATGCTGGGAATTGGCGCGGTCTCCGCCCTTCTCGGCGCATTGTTCGCGGCCGTGAGCGAGCACACCAAGGGGCTGCCCGCCTACAGCACCATCGAAAACAATGGGCTGATTCTGGTCGCTCTCGGGGTCGCACTGCTCTCTCGAAGTGACGGGCTGGAGGAGCTCTTCGTGTTCGCGCTGTTCGCGGCGCTGTACCAAGCCCTGGCCCACGCGGTCGCGAAGACGGGCCTGTTTCTCAGCGCCGGCTACGTCGAACACACTTCCCACACGTTTGACCTGAATGCGGTGGATGGCCGCGTCAAAGGGACCAGCCGGGCGCAGCTCCTCGGCACGGTTGCGGCCACGCTGAGCCTGGCAGCCGGGCCCCCGTTGGCGGGATTCGTCAGTGAGTGGATGGTGCTGGAGGCGCTCTTCCAATCGTACCGGTTTAGTCAGTCTTGGGTGCAGTTCGTGGGACTGCTCGCCGGCGCGGCGGTGGCTCTCGCGGCCGGCCTCATCCTGGTCGCGATGGTGAAATTCGTCGGGTTCTCGGTCCTGTGGCGTCCCCGGGGAGGCCCCCCGGGGAACGGCGCCCCAGGACTCGGGACGGTGGTGGGCGGAGTGGGCGCCACCGTGGTGGCCATCGGGGTGCTCGCCCCATGGATCCTCCAGTTCCTGGCTCCCACCGCTTCGGCGTTTGCAGGCTACTCCGTCGCGGCTCCTGTGGGCGGCTTGCTTTCGGTGCCTCAGGGATGGTCGATCCTCTCCGGCTCGCCGTTCGGTATCTTGTCACCGCCGATGATCCCGCTCGCCCTCGCGATTGGCTCGTTGGTGGGGTTGGGATACTATGCACTGGGCCGTCATCGTCCTAGGCGGAGAGCGGCTCAATGGATGGCCGGCAGCGCCCCCGGGTTGGACGGAGAGACGTACACCTCCTTCGGCTACAGCACCGGCATCCGCATCATGATGGGCTCCGTGCTGGGAACCCGTGAAGTGCGTTCCGACGTCGGAACGGTGTCCGTGGCCGGGGTCGACTCGGTCGAGCCGTACAGCGTCGACCTCGAGGTGTTCGACAGCTTCAAGCTGTTCTACGCGGCCCTGGTTCGTCTTGGGAACGGGATCTCCGACGTGCTCAAGGTGTGGATCATGCCCGGTCGGCTCGGCCGTTACCTCGCCTACGTGCTGGTCGTAGTACTGGCGGTCGTGATCTACATCGCCGCGGCATATTGATGCGGTGAACGAATCCGTTCTGAGGCCTCGTCACCCGGCCGTTGGATGGCGGGATTCTAAGGCCACTGGAATCAGGAGAACCGTGCCGGCCAGGACCAGCACCGCCGAAACGGAGAACGCGAGCGGAGCCGAGTACGCGGTCCACAACGCCCCGATGAGGACCGAGGCGCCCAGCGAGCTCACTCCTTGAACCGCCCCGAACCAACCGAACGCGCGACCCACTTCGGCGGAGCCGACCGCGCGGCTAATCCAGGCAGACTGGGCGACGTCGGATAGTCCGATTTGGACCCCTGCGATTAGGAAGGCCAGGAGGGCGATGACGACGCTCGGCTTCTGGATGAACAGGAGGTCCACCGGCACAAACAGAAGGTAGCTGACCGCCACGAGGCCAATCCGGGGAAATCGGTCCGCTAACAGCCCCGCGGGATACGAGATTCCCGTGTACACCAAATTGTAAACCAGATAGGCCACGAGGGCGACCAGGATCCCGCCGACGGCACCGTTCCCCCCGGAGCCGATCAGCCCGGAGCCTACCCGAAGAAGGCCAAGGAGGATGTTGAAGAAGGCGAGGCCGAAGACGGCCACCGACGCCAAGAACCACTTGAACCGCCGGGGGAACTGAAGAGGGGTTGCGCTCGGGAGGGAGCTGGCACCGGAACCCCGCGAAGAATCCCGGTCCCAGACCAATCGGTAGAACAGCAAGACCGCAATGACTCCCGGTACGAAGCTGATTGCGAAGATGGTGCGGAACCCGGAGAGACCCTCCGTCAGGACAACGGCCACCGCGGAGGCAGTACCGGCCACCGCGCCCAAGGAATCGAACATCTGTTCGAGGCCAAACGAACGGCCCGCGCCGACCGATCGCGAGGCATCGGCGAGAATCGCCTTCTTGATCGGCTGACGCTCGCCTCGGGCGGCCCACGCCGTGACTCGGAGCACGGCGGCATACGGCCATGCGATGGCTGCCGCAATCAGGGCGTGGGAGACCGTCGTGGTCGCATATCCCGCGGTCCCTACTCGACGTCGGTCGGCCCGATGTGCCAGGCGACGCCCCGAGAGGAACTGCGAGACGCTCTGAGCGAATACGGCAAGGCCCTCGACCAGACCCACGACGAGGGGCGATGCACCGAGGTCGATGGCGAGAAAGAAGGGAAGTATCGGAAGGAGCATCTCATAGCTCCAATCCGAGAACAAGCTAGTGAACGACACCGCCCAGACGTCGTGGGGAATCCGATGGGGGGGAGCGGGTCCCCTCGGACTCTCGATCGTCGTGCGGGCCGCCATCTCTACGGAACGACCATCACGGGAACCTGGGTGTTGGCAACGACATGCGCTGATACGGAACCCAGTAGGGCCCGGCTGGGGTCACCGCGACCACGGGTCCCCATCGTGATGAGCCCCGCGTTCACTTCACGTGCGGCCCCGAGCAGGACCTCGGCGACCGGTCCTTCCCGGGAAAGAGCGACCGCATGAAGTCCTCGACTCTTCGCTTCTGCCACCAACGCTTCCATCCCCCGTAGGATAGCGCGTGATGGGACATCCCTCTCCTCATCCGTCAAGGGCTCGGCCATGCGACGGTCTGCCTCCGAAACGTGAACGAACCAAATGCGCCCCGTCCGCGGGGCGGCGAGAGCAAGGGCCAGCCGGCTGGCGCGCGCGGACGATGGGGAGGCGTCAAATCCCACGACGATTCGCTCAATGCCGCTCTCATGCGACTTCGACGACAGACCCGATGTCGCGGCTCCCACAGAACCACTCTCCGTCATTGTTGCTGTTCTCCCTTTGGGAGGTAGCGCCGGCTGGCTCTCTCTGCTTCGGG
>DATJVA010000101.1:0-6188 GCA_035502015.1 Thermoplasmata archaeon
CCGGAGCCGGCCTCGCGTCGGAAACGGCACGGGGGTTCCAGCGACAAAGAAGCCGCAAGACTCGGAAACCCGAGGCCACGCTGGGACCCGGTTCCTCTCGTTTCAGTTCCGCGATCTGGTTCGGGGCCCGGAGCGACGGCGCTCGGCGGGGCTAGGGAGTATGCGAACCTTGTAGACCGCCGACTTCGGAGGGGGCCACTTCCCATGGAGCACGCGCCGGGCGATCCAGAAGGTCGACGGCGGCTCGATGTCCATCTGCCAGAGCATGGCCTCGACCTCACCGAGATGCAGCAGCTGCTCGGTCACGCACTGCGCTAGGGCGGAGTCACGAGAGAGTCGCAGGGGGTACTTCCTCGAGGCCACCCAGACGGCGGGCTTGGCCAGCTCCTCGGGAGTGTTCCACCTCTTGAACCTCTGATCTCCCATCCGCCGAACGTCTCGGAGCCGCTTCCGGACGGCGGCGATCGTGAGGAAGCGGTCCTTGGGGATCTGCATCACCTCGGGCATCCACCGCGTGGGTCTCCCCTCACAGAACTCGGTCACGTGCTGTTCCTCGACGTAGGCGAGGTGCAGGAAGACGTCCCGGAAGGAGAGCATGCTCACGCCCCGGTCCTTCGTGAACTCCTTCCACCCCAGCTTGGCAGCACATTCGAAGAACTCCTCCCGGAGCTCGTGGACGAAGTCCATGAGGTCGATCGTGGTGACCATGGATGCACCCCAGCTCAGCTGCGATAGATAACCGTTCAAGCAAGCACTGGACAACCGAACCACCGCTCGTTCTGCTCGACCCCTCGCGCGCCGGTGCGCCGACCTTCCGGCGCGTCGCCCGGTTGACGGAAACCCTGCGATCCAGGATCGAGATGGGCCGGCGAAGTGGCTTTACCTGCACTTCGGTTCCCGAGCCTTCGCGCCCCGACCGGACCGAGGAGACTCTCCACCGATGCGAGGAAAGCCACCGGCCCGACGGCGCCCTTTCCCGACCGGTCGAAAGGTGCCGCCATCGGCTTTTCTCGACCTGCACGATTACGGACTCATCGGGAACATGCACACGGCCGCGCTCGTGTCGGTGCACGGCTCGATCGATTGGGCCTGCTTCCCCCGGTTCGCGTCTCCCAGCTTGTTCGCGCGGATCCTAGACGTTCGGAACGGCGGGTCCCAGCGGTTGGCCCCCGCACAGTATTCCAGTTCACGCCACGAGTACCGTCCCTCAACGGCCATCCTCTGCACCGAGTTTTGGGTCACCCCGTCCCGCACGCTTCGTCTGTGCGACTTCATGCCGGTCCTTCCCGAGGGCAACGGTCGCGCCGCTCCGATGATCGTTCGGACCGTCGAGGCGGTCGGAGGGGCGGTCAACGTCGTCTCGACCGTAGACCCGAGGTTCGACTACGCCCGCAGCCGAGCGCGATGGAGCGGCACGGAGGGCCACTGGGTGGCCCGTTCGGGATCGGACTCTCTGACCATCCGGTCGGACTGGCCACTCCGGCTTTCGCCCACGGGGCTCCGCGGCTCCGTCACGATCCCCTCCGGGCAACGCAAGGCCCTGGAGCTGTTCTGGGGCGAATCTCGGCCGGTGAACGGCCGCCCCGACGAGCTCATGGAGTCTACGGAACGATTCTGGACAAACTGGGTGCATCCCCCGTCCAGCACCCTCCACGTCATCGCGGGGCGTTGGCACGGAGCCATCGAACGCTCCGAGGTGACCCTCAAGCTCCTTTCCCAGCGGGAGACCGGCGCGTTCATCGCCGCCCCGACCACGTCCCTGCCCGAGTGGCCCGGCGGGGCCCGCAACTGGGACTATCGATACGTCTGGGTCCGGGACGCCGCGTTCGCAGCCCAGGCGCTTCTCCTGCTGGGCCACGTCGACGAAGCGCGCACGTTCCTCCATTGGCTCCTCGACCACGTGACCGCCCGGTCGGCGAACCCACGACTCCAGGTGATCTACGGAGCGCACGGGGAGCGACGGTTCACCGAGCGGGAGCTTCCGCACCTCGCGGGCTTCGCGGGCTCTCGGCCGGTACGGATCGGAAACGCCGCGGCGAACCAGTTCCAGCTCGACATCTACGGGGAGCTCCTGGACGCGGCGCTGGTACTGAACGACGTTGAGTCGGGCGCGCTCGAGGCGATCTGGCCGGCGATCGAGTCGCTGGCGGATGACGTGGTAGGGCTTTGGCGTCGGCCCGACCGCGGGATCTGGGAGAGTCGGGGTCCGCCCCGCCACTTCGTCCACTCCAAGCTCATGGCGTGGGTGGCGCTGGACCGCGCCGTCCGGCTCGGCGTCGAGTGGTCCGCCCGGGAGTCGGTCGTCCGGTGGGAAGGCGAGCGGGACCGGCTTCGGGCGGTCATCACCGCTCGGGGATTCGACCCGCGCCGAGAGTCGTTCGTGCAATCGTTCGGAAGCTCCGAGGTGGACGCCGCGAACCTCCGGATCCCGATCGTCGGGTTCCTCGACCCGGACGACCCGCGCGTCGCGGGGACGGTCCTGAGGATCGAGCGCGAGCTATGCGACGGCCCGTTCGTCTATCGGTACCGCGGGCCCGATGGCCTCGACGGGCCCGAGGCGGCGTTCCTGGCGTGCTCGTTCTGGCTGGTCGACTGCCTGGCGCGGGCCGGAGAACGCCGACGCGCCCGAGAGAACTTCGAGTCCCTTCTGCGGGCCTCGGGCCCGCTCGGCCTTTTCTCCGAGGAGTACGACCCCGAGCGAGAGACGGCCCTCGGGAACTACCCCCAGGCGTTCACCCACATCGCCCTCCTGCGGGCGGCGCTTGCCTTGGGTCTCGCGGGGGCCCCCAGGTCGGTGCTCGACCAGTATCCGTGGCTGGCCCACGCGACCTGGCGTCGGGAGACGCCCGCCCAGCGACCCATCCCGCTCCCCGGGCGCAGGCGAGTTCGGCTGCCGTGGGCGCCGTAACGGGGGTGGAGTGCTCCCCGAGAACCCGCAGACCGCGCGATCCTTCCTCTGCCGGAGAGGTCCCTACTTCGGGGCGGGTCCGAGAAAGAGAAGGTTCTTGTCGGGGTCGCTGACGATCGCGTACCAGCCCCAGGGGGCTTTCTCGGGGCCCTTCGTGAACTCGACACCGTTCTCCTTCATCCGTTGGCACTCCGCCTGGAAGTCACCCGGAATCGCTAGGACATAGCCCCAGGGCCCCGGCTCGAGCGGTATCGGCTGGGGCCGGTTCTCAGACGCCTGACAGAGATGGATCGCGCTCCCCTTGGATGGGTGGCCCACGGCGACCCAATGGCCGTCGTCCGCGGCGATCGGCAGTCCCAGTTTCTCGGTATACCACTTCTTGGAGACCGCTTTGTCCGAAACCACGATCGGCACGCTGGCGAGCCACGGACCGGTGCTCTTCTTGCTGGGCATCTCTATCGCTCTCGGGAACCGCACTGGCGACCCCGCTTAAACCCCGCCGAACAGAGGTCCGGAAACGCCTCGAGTGCTAGCGTTGCTCCAGTTCGGTCGGGGGGTCCGACGAATCGAGTCGAACGTTCCAATAGAAGTCGCACCGAACCGACTCGCTCGATCGGTCCGGACAGATTTTCGTCCCCGTTCGAAAAGTCCTTAGAGGGGGACGCGGTCGCCCTGCGACCGCCCATGCCTTGGGAGTACACCGACGAGTACTACACGGAGTACACCCGTCTCACGTGGGACCAGAGCGCCGCGGCCTATGTCGACCTGATGCGGAGCCTCGAACCGTTCCGTCGCGAGGTCATCTCGCACATGAACCTTCGGCCCGGCGAGAAGGTCCTCGATATGGGTACCGGCCCCGGGGAACCCGCCCTCACGATCGCCGAGACGGTCGGTCCCCAGGGTCGGGTCGCCGGGATCGACCTCTCCGAGAACATGATCCGGATCGCCCAGGAGGTGGCCAAGGCGCGCGGGGTCCAGAACGTCGACTTCCGGGTGATGGACTGTTCCAAGTTGTCGTTTGAAGACTCCGCTTTTGATGCGGCCATCTCGTGCTTCGGCTTCCAGATCTTCACGAATCCCGAGAAGGCCGCGGCCGAGGCCCACCGCGTCCTCCGACCGGGCGGCCGGGTCTTTGCGACCGTGTGGAGCACGGGCGACAAGGTCCCGTGGCTCGACGTGATCGTGGGACCGATGCTCGAGCACGCGGAGCCGGACGAGAACGGCTACCTGCCGACGCCCTACGAAACGGGCGGGCCGGGCGAGATGGCGGCGTTCCTGGAGGCCGCGGGTTTCCGTGGCGCCCGGGAGCATCGCATCGTGCACGAGATGCGGTACTCGGACGAGGAGACCTACCTCAACACGATCCTGAAGGCGACGCCGCTCGGCCACTCCCTCTCGGAGGAGCCCCCGGAGGTCCAAGAGGAGGTCCTTCGCAAGACGAGGGCGAACCTCCAGAAGTGGTCCGCTCCCGACGGATTCCGGCTGCCGGCCGAGTGCGTCGTGGTCGGGGCGCAGAAACCGTAGAAAGCGCGCTCGCCGACCGAGCCCGCTGATCGCACGCGGCCCAAGCCACGGCCGATGGAATTCAGCTCCGGGCCGATGCGTGCCGCCTTCGGCGCGCACCCGCCCGCAGGGACTTGCGGTAGTCCGCTTCGAGAGCTCGACCGAACGCTCGCCAGTTCTTGGCAAGGTCGCTTTCAAGCTCCCGTTTCGGTGGGTTCTTCGTTCCAATTCCGAGGGGGAACCGTCGCCCTCGCATGGTGAACTGCGTTCGACCGTTGGGCAGAGGTTTCAGCCGGTAGTCGATCGACCAACCGCGCAGACTCCCGACCGAGTCCCCGTGCCAGTGGTCCGGAGGGTGGACGATGATGGTCCAGTGTGCCCATGACCAGCCGGTCGGGGTTTCGTCGAGGTCCTCGTAGACGATCCTTCGTCGGGATCGCTCGATCACGCGTCGGCGGAACTTCTCCCCTTCGAGCTTCGCGTCGTCGGACGAGTAGTCGGTGCACCATCGAAGCACGAAGTCCATCGGCGCTCGGAACTCCGTTCGCACTTCATACACTCGAGACCGCGGGGTCGCCATCGGGGTTCTCCGTACGGGCGGGTAGTCGGTCCCGTGGAAAAAGCCTCTCCAGACCACCGGGAGCAAGTCCCAACGGTGTCGTCGGGCGAGGCTAGGATGGGCGGTTGACGGGAGCTTGTACCTTGAATGGTGGGGGAGTGTGCGAACGACGGCCCCCTTCGCTAGCCCTTTGCCGGCCGGCCGCTCCGATAGCTCTCCTCGAGAGCCGCCACGATACCGTCCCAGAACCTGTTGCTCCCTGCTTCGGTCTCGACCTTGTCGGGAAAGTCCGACACAAGCCACCGCTCCGTCACGACCAGGGTCACTCGGGTCCGGCGGGGGCCGAGCGAAGTGAGCCGATAGTCCACCGACTCAAGGTCCGTGTCGTCGATCTCGTCAAGGTGCCACGCGTTCGGTGGGCTCAAACGGATCAGGTCGACGGCAACGTGTTCGCCGGAGCCTTCCGACGGATGGGTGCGAACTCGCACGACGCGTTTAGGGTGCGGCCGAATCACGCGAAATCGAGGCTTCGACGTGGAGAACTTCCCGTCATCGTCTCGATAGTCGGTACACCATTCGTAGACGTACTTCTTCGGCGCATTCACGACCTTCGAGACTCGAAACGAGTACTCTCCCCAGATCTTCCGGGAATCTCCGCGCACGAGCATGCCCATCGCCTTGGATTATGAGAAGTCGCCGGCGCCCGCCCTGTGTAGCCTGCGGCATGTTCTGCAGGGTGAGAACTTGCTCCGGAGCTGGAGGGAGACCGGCTTGTGTCCTTCATCCTCGGGCGAACGGAGCTTCTTGTCCGACCTCCCCACCTAGGGCCGAGGTTTATTTGGACCGGGTGGGAGTGGCGACGGGCCAACCGTGAGGAGGGGAACGGGAATGCCGAGGTCCAGCCACACGCATTCGACCGACTACTCTGACACGTTGCTCCGAGCTGTCGATTGGTCGAAGGAACTCGAAACCGTTCGGCGGCTGTTCCACGGTTACCGGGACTGGTTGGCGGACCACGTGGACCCAGCCACCCTCTCCGGCTCCCACGTCCCCGCAGGACTCGCCGAGTTCGACCGGATTGTGGCCGAGCTACCCGGAGTGTACGGCCCGCCCCGAGGGGACGTCATTCTCGCACGCAAACACTCCCGCGTGGTCGCATGCGGGGCGCTCCGAGAATGGGAGCCGAAGATCGGTGAGATCAAGCGGATCTTCGTGCGA
>DATJVA010000102.1:0-17905 GCA_035502015.1 Thermoplasmata archaeon
GGATCTTCCCCTCGCTCGGCTCGAGCACGACCCGCTCGCGGGCGCCGTCTCCGAACACCATCGTCGTCACGCCGGTGCCTCCGCCCAGGTCGAGCAGCCGGGTTCCCCCCGGCTCGACGAGAACGCGCATCCGGTCGAGGAGCTTCCGCCTGCCGCGGACCCGCCACCGGTCTCTCACGGCGGGTCGGTACCCGGTCTTCATCGCGGTGGCCGAACCATTGGAGGACGGAGTCGTTCGGTTCCGGGCTCAGGGGAAATCGTTGTCCCAGATGGCGTGACGGAACCGCCGACCTACGCGGATTCCCCAGGCGACCCACATCACGATGACGACCGTCGGGAAGACGAGGAAGGAGACGAGAACGATCGCGAGGTTCTGGTACCAGGCAAAGTGCCCGGCCAGGAACGCGAGATACAGGATCACCCAGCAGAGGCCCCCGATGAGGAGACCCACCGTCGCCACGACTCTCGCCTTAAGGCCACGGAAGAACGGAACCGCTTCGGCCGGTCCGCCCGGGAAGAACGGCCCCTTCATCGTCCGCCCCCGGTAGCATGGTCGGCGAGGTCCCCGAGGCGCTTCGACGCAGCCTTCAGACGAGGACCGAGGCTGCCGACGTCACTCTTCTCGGAACGGCTGACGTCCTCGAGGAAGGCGATGTACGACTCGAGCTCGCCGACCGCGTCCTGCGGCGTACGGGGGCCGCGTCCCATCCACTCGCGGGACCACTCGGGACCGCGGCGGGCGGTCTCGGTGAGCTCGTACCGCCCGTCCTCGCGCTTGCGCGCGACCTTCTCCTCGACCAGTTGGTCGAGCAGCGGGTAGATCGACCCGGGCGAAGGTCGCCACCAGCCGGCGGTCATCCGGTCCATCTGCTCCATCAGCTCCGCACCGTTCATGGGTGACCGCTCGAGGAGCTGGAGAACCCACACGCGCAGCCCACGGCGGTGCTTTGACCCCCACGCGTACGTCCACATACTCGAAATTCCGATATCGCTTATCCGATATAGCTTTTTCCACGAAATCGACCTCGAGCTCGAACCGTTTCAGGACCCCACCCGGGACTTCATGGTCTTTGGTTGTCTCCCTTCGGAGAGGAAAGTTCATGCCGGCAAAGTCGAAGAGCAAGAGCTCGTCATCGAATCGCCGCAGGACCACCCTGCCGAAGGCTCATGTCGCGAGCATCGCAGTGATCGTCTCCGACCGCAAGAAAGCGACCGAGTGGTACACCGAAAGGCTTGGCCTCGATGTCATCGAGAGTATGGACCACTGGGTCGCCGTCGGGCGAAAGGGGAAGGGCGGGATGCTCCACCTCTGTCAGATGTCCGAGTTCGAGGCGAATGCGCCGCTCGAGCCGGGCAACTCCGGGATCACGTTGCGCGTCCCGGGGTCCGACTTCGCCGCCGAATGCGAGGCGCTCCGCGCGAACGGTGTCGAGTTCATCGAGGGACCGAAGAAGGAGTCGTGGGGTTGGTACGCCACCGTGCGCGACCCCGACGGCAACGAGCTGTTCCTGATGCCGGACCTTTAGGGCCCCCGGAGCCGAGTCGTCCTTTCGCGCTGCGCGCTCGGCTTCGCGCGACGAGGGGAGCCGAACGGACCCCCGGAATCCGTCACGTCGTCTCCCTCGGTGGCTCGCGGAGACAACGCCTATATAGGGGGACCAACTGGGCGCGCCCGGAGCCCTCAGAAAATGGCGCAGAAGCCCCACCTCAACATCGTCTTCATCGGGCACGTCGACCACGGGAAGTCCACGACCGTCGGCCGCCTCCTCCTCGATACCGGGTACATTCGCCAGGAAGAGATCGACAAGTACCGTCAGGAAGCCGAGGCGAAGGGGAAGGCGACGTTCGAGTTCGCCTGGGTGATGGACGACCTCAAGGAGGAGCGCGAACGCGGCGTCACGATCGATATCGCGCACCGCCGATTTGACACTCAGAAGTACTACTTCACCATCATCGACGCCCCGGGCCACCGCGACTTCGTCAAGAACATGATCACGGGAACGAGCCAGGCCGATGCGGCCGTGCTCGTCTGCTCCGCCGCCGAAGGCGTCCAGGAGCAGACCCGGGAGCACATCTTCCTCGCGAGGACGCTCGGCGTGAGCCAACTGATCTGCGCGATCAACAAGATGGACCGCCAGGAGGTCGCCTACTCCGAGAAGAAGTACGAGGAGGTCAAGGAGGACCTGACGAAGCTGCTCAAGAACATCGGCTTCAAGCTTCAGGAGCAGGTCACGTTCCTGCCGATCTCGGCGTTCAAGGACGACAACATCAACAAGGCGAGCCCGAACATGGCGTGGTTCAAGGGCCCGACCCTGCTCCAGGCGCTCGACAACCTGAAGGTCCCCGAGAAGCCGACGACCAAGCCGCTCCGCCTCCCGGTCCAGGACGTCTACACGATCACGGGGATCGGGACGGTCCCGGTCGGGCGCGTCGAGACCGGCACGCTCAAGGTTGGCGACAAGATCATCTTCCTCCCCGGCGGCAAGTCCGGCGAAGTGAAGTCGATCGAGATGCACCACGAGGCGGTCACGGAGGCCGTCCCCGGCGACAACATCGGGTTCAACGTGCGCGGGATCGACAAGAACGATATCCACCGCGGCGAGGTCGCGGGCCCCGTCTCGAACCCGCCGACGGTCGTCGAGAGCTTCACGGCGAACATTCAGGTGCTGAACCACCCGAGCGTCATCACGGTCGGGTACACCCCGGTGTTCCACTGCCATACCGCCCAGGTCGCCTGCGAGTTCACGGAGCTCCTGAAGCGCCTCGACCCGAAGACCGGGCAGGTCGCGGAGGAGAACCCTCAGACCTTGAAGACCGGCGACGCGGCGGTCGTGAAGATCACGCCGAAGCGCCCGCTCGTCATCGAGAAGTACAAGGAGTTCCCGCAGATGGGTCGCTTCGCCGTTCGGGACATGGGTCAGACGGTCGCGGCCGGGGTCGTCGTCGACCTCAAGAAGCGCGAGTAGACCTCGCGGAACGGGAGCGGTCGCCGAGGGGGAGGGGCTATCGATGCCGCAGAAAGCCCGAATCTCGTTGAGCGGCACGGACTCCCGCAAGGTGGACTCGATCTGCAAGCAGATCCGTGAGATCTCCCAGAAGACGGGTGTCGCGATCGCCGGGCCGATCCCGCTCCCGACGAAGAAGCTCAAGGTGCCCGTACGAAAGGGGCCGGACGGCGGTGGGACGAGCACGATCGACCACTGGGAGATGCGAATCCACAAGCGGCTGATCGACATTGACGCGGACGAGCGCGCGCTCCGCCAGGTGATGCGGATCCAGGTACCCGACGGCGTCAATATCGAAATCGTCCTGACCGGATAGGGTACCGCGTGTTCGCGCCGGGGTCGGGCCGGTACCTCGGAGCGGGCGCTGCCGTCCTCCTGTTCGTCGCGCTTCTTCCCGTGATCGGTGCGCTACCACTGTCGATCGCCCTCGCCGGTGTGCTGCTCGCGGGTCTCGTCGTATGGGCGTTCTTCGCGACATTCTTCCGGGACCCCGAACGAGCTCCCGGCAGCGGGATCGTCTCGGCCGCCGACGGACGGGTCCGGTCGGTCGAACGCGAGGGCGAGTTCTGGAACGTATCGATCTTCATGAACGTGTCCAACGTGCACGTGAACCGCTTCCCGATCGAGGGTCGGGTCACGGACGTGGAGAGCAGCGGGGCCGGCTTTCGGGCCGCCTTCCGCCCGGACGCGGACCGGAACGTCCAGCGCCGCTACCGTCTCGCGACCGACATCGGCACGGTCGAGGTGGTCCAGATCACGGGGGTCGTCGCGCGACGGCTCGTCTCGTTCGTGAAGGTCGGCTCGGTCGGAAAGAAGGGGGACCGACTTGGAATGATCGTCCTCGGCTCCCGCGTCGACGTTAGGCTGCCCGCGTCGCGGACCACTCCGTCGGTCCGGGTCGGAGAGCGAGTGCGCGCTGGCTCGAGCACGATCGCCCGGGAGTCATCGTGACCGACCGGTGGCGGGTGGCCGCCAACTTGGCGACCCTCGCGAACGCGACGCTCGGGGTCGGGGCGATCCTCTACGTCCTCGGCGGAAACAAGCTCTGGGCCATGCTCCTCATCGCTTGCGCGATCGGGTTCGACGGGTGGGATGGGATCCTTTCCCGGCGAAGCCCTTCGCCCCCGAGCCGGTTCGGCCGGGTCGCGGACTCGGTCGCGGACGCGGTCTCCTTCGGGCTCGCCCCGGCGTTCCTCATCGCCGTCCACACGGGCGACACGTCGACCTGGCAACCGTGGGAGCTCCTCACGGTGACGCTCGCGGGCGCCTATTTCGCCGCGGCCGTGGCACGGCTCACGTACTTCACGGCCCATGCGTACCGCCGGTCGGACTTCCTCGGGGTTCCGACCCCCCAGAGCGCCCTCGCGCTCATCGTGGCCTTGCTCTTCCATGACACCCCCGCGTTCCAGAGCGTCCAGCCGATCGGCCTCCTGGTCGGGGTCGCCGTCCTATCGGTGATGATGGTGGTTCCGGTACCGTACCCGAAGATCCGGCGGGGGAACCCGCTCCGCTGGCCGATGGCCGCCACCGCGGTGGCGGCCGCTCTCGCGCTCGTTCCGCTGCAGTTCCACCTGGCGACCGGCTCCAGCGGCTACGAGTTCGCTTACGGTGCGTCGGTCGTCTTCCTGGTCGGAGTGGCGAGCTACTATCTGCTCGGTCCGTTCACCGTACGGCGGGACCCCCCGGGGTCGAAGTCCGCCACTGCATGACCGCGAAGAGCCGCCACCGAGAACCCGCTCTCTCCCGTCGCGAGTCCCTCCTCTTCGAAGCCGGCATCAAGCTCGGCGGAGTGTTCCACCAGTACCTCGGAATCCCCGTCTCCCAGCGCACCGCGGGGTCGCTCGCACGAGCGATCGCCGCCGCCGTCGGGTTGCAGCCGTTCGTTCGTCGGGTCTCCGTCCGGATCGATCCTGCCCGTGCAGGACCCACGGGGTCCGGACGCTACGCCTATCACTACCTGGTGCCCGAGATGCTCGACGTCAGCGTCGAGCTCGTCGACGGGAGAACGTCCGTCGAAGCGATCCTCCGGCACCGGCCCGATCTACGGTATCCGCTCATGAAGGTTGTCCGGGTCGACGAGCCGGTCCGGGCGGTCGCCCTCCACCGTCGGAGACCGGGCCCCGTTAGGGGGCGTTCGCCGCGACGCCGACGTCGCCCTTCGGACTAGCGACCCCGTCCGGCGGCACGTCCGCCCGTGAGATCGGCCCGTAGCGACGACGGTTGTACGCGACCGACGCGGCCGTCCACAGCGGGAGGGAGACGAGCAGAAGACCGCCGGAGACAAGGAACACGAGGCGGAAGCTACCGAAGACCGCGAGCAGGCCCGACAGGACGGCGCCACCGACGGCCGCGACTCCGCCGAGGGCGTTGTTCACGCCGATGAGACTCCCCGCGTCCCGGCCCACGAGACCACGATAGAGGATGAGCGTGCTCGCGGTCGTGTAGACCGCGATCGCCGCTCCGAGCAACCCGTAGACCGCGACGTTGGCGTCGAACGCTCCGGGGCGCGAGAACGCGACGAACGTGAAGCCGGCGGTGGCCAGGTAGCCGATCGCTCGGAGGTAGGTGGCCCGCTGGACGAGGCGGTCCGGACCGGTCCGGTTCGAGAGCGCGCCGGTCACCGGGAAGATCAGCGTCTGGGCGAAGTTGTTAGAGAGGTTGACGAGGAAGATCGCGGACGCCGCGAGGCCGGCCGAATAGAGGTACGGCGTGTAGGAGATGTTGAACAGGTTGCCCGAGAGGTTGAACAGGAACGACGCGATCATGATCAGGGGCAGCTCGTGGTGCAGCTCGGCGCGCGCCCACCGCCGGAACCGTCCCCATGACCCTCGTTGGAACGACGGTCGCGTCGGAAAGAACGGCATCGAGATCCGGTACATCGTGAACTCCCGGAACCGGGAGAGGAGGCTTTCGGGGTGCCTCGCGACGTGCTCGCTCTTCAGCTTGCGTCGAGGCTCCCGGATACCGAACCAGATCGCGATCGCGCTGACAATAGCGAGCGCCGCCATCAGGTACAGGAGCGCATGAAGGCCGTCCGAAGCGAGGGTCCAGAAGTACCCGATCAGGATGCCGATGATCGAGCCGATCATGCTCATCTCCTGGTACGATGCGAACGCGTTCGGCCGTTCGGTATCGCTGAACTTCTCGAGGATCAGGAGGTTGGACGCGCTCGCCCCCGCAGGGGCGATCGCCCCGATGACCGCGTAGAGCCCGTAGAGCGCGGAGAGCGAATGTACACCGCCAAGGAGGGCGTAGAGCACACCGTACCCGGCGAAGTTGATGACGAGGAACGTTCGACGCACCGGATACTTGTCGGAAAGGTGCCCCCAGACGAACGACATCAGGATGACCGCGCTGTTGTACAGCGTCGCCGCGAGCGCGACGTCCGCCCACGAGCCGTGGAGCGAGATCAGGATCAGGAGCGGGAGCACAACGCCGAATCCTGATGTGGCCGCGTTGATGGGAACGAACGCGAGAAGCCACGGCCGAGCGAGCAGCCGGCTCGGCCACGTCCGTAGCGAGAATGCCATTTTCGAACTAGAGCCTAATCGGTGGTTACTTAAGCCGCCCCCATTCGAGTGGAGGGCCAGGTCAGTGGGGGGTTCCCTCGAGAGGGCGCGCCCTCTCGTTCCTCGACACGCTTATTAGCTGGGGACCATCTCGCCGCCCTTCGAAGGAGAGTCCCGGCGTGGCGATTGGCTTTGTCCTCATCAGCACGGCCCCGGCCAAGGAACACGAGGTCTACACCGAGCTCCTCCGAGTGAAGGGGATCGTCGAGCTTCACCCACTGTTCGGAGAGTACGACCTGATCGCGAAGGTAGAGGCCGAGGACTTCAACGCGCTCGGCCAGCTCGTCGTCGACAAGATCCGGTCGGTCCCGGGTGTGATCGACACGAAGACATTGACAGGCATCAAATTCTGAACGGGGGAAAATGTTCGATCTAATCGGAACGTCGGTGCCGGACTTCACGAACTGGAACGCCTTCTTGGTCGTCCTGCTGCTGGTCTTTGCACTGTTCCTGATACTCGCGGGCATCTTCACGGCGTATTTCGGCAGCGGCAAGAGCCGCACGATCGGGGTCGCGCTCCTCGTCGTCGGCCTCGTGGTCGGTGTCCTCGTCGGGTATCTCTACGCGATCGGCGACTTCGGCGACAAGCACAACGTGATGCTCGGGACGCTGATCTTCCAATCGTTCCTCGTGATCGTCGCGGCGGTCATCGGCGCCCTGATTGCGATCGGGATCTTCCTGGTCGCGATCATGAAGTCGTAATCCGACCCCGTCGACCGTCCGGTCCACTGTGCCGCCTCGGTCGAGGCCGCGTCGCGCTCGCTTGGTGACGCTCAGCAGCGACATCGGTCCGGCGTACGCGGCCCAGATCAAAGCGGCGCTGATCGCTGGGGGAGTTCCTCCGGAGCGGATCGTCGACCTCGCGCACGACCTCCCCGCGCACGGCATCCGGGAAGGGGCGTTCCTCGTCCGGGCGATGGCCCGCGGGTTCCCGTCTAAGTCCGTCCACATGGTCGTGGTCGACCCGGGCGTTGGGGGTCGTCGGTCCTCGGTCGCGATCGAAACGAAGGCCGGCCCCGTTCTCGTGGGACCGGACAATGGGGTGCTCTATCCGTTAGCTCGCGAGCTCGGACTCCGCTCCGCCCACCGGATCGACCCACGTCGGCTCCCGTTCGCGCGGCGCGTAGGAACGACGTTCGACGGGAGGGACATCTTCGCCCCCGCCGCCGCTCTTCTGGCCACGGGGACTCGGCCGTCAACTCTTGGCCCTTCCGTGCGACCGACCCCGCTCACCCTGCCGGAGCCTCAGGGCGGGGCGGGCGCTCTCCAGGGCGAGGTCGTTCACGTGGACCACTTTGGGAACCTGATCACGAACATCCCAACGGGATGGTGGGCCCGCGTGAAAGATCGCCACGACCTTCGGGTTGGGCTCCGAAAGATTCGGGCCGTTCCGTTTGCGACCAGCTACGAACAGCTGGGACGGGGTAAGCTCGGCGTCCTCGGCTCGAGCTTCGGCCTGCTCGAGGTGGCCGTCGGGGAAGGGCGGGCCTCCGACCGCCTCCGAGCCAAGGCGGGGGACCGGGTGACCCTCGACCCGCCGCGACGGTCCGCGCGTCGGGGTGAAAACGCTAATAGCGCGCGGCCTAGGAAACGCCGGTAGCGACTACTTCCGGGGCGGGAAACTCATGGCCAAACGCGACTACTACGAGGTGCTCGGGGTTCCGAAGACCGCGAGCCCGGACGAGATCAAGCAGGCGTACCGCCGGCTGGCTCGCCAGTACCACCCGGACGTGGCGAAGGAGAATCCAAAGGCCGCCGAGGAGAAGTTCAAGGAGTTCTCCGAGGCGTACGAGGTCCTCGCCGACCCCGAGAAGCGCCAGCGGTACGACCAGCTCGGATTCTCGGGAGTGGAGACCGACTTCGGTCCCGGAGGGTTCAACTGGCAGAACTTCACCCACATGGGCGACCTCGAGGACCTCCTCGGCGCCTCACCGCTCTTCCAGCAGCTGTTCACGAACTTCGGAATGCCTTTTGGTGGGATGGGACGCCCCGGCGGGGCGTTTCGGGGAGGGGACGTCGAGCTCACGGTCCGTCTCCCGCTCATTGCGGCCGTCCGAGGGGCCCATCCGACGGTCGACGTGCCGCACACCGGCCCCTGCCTCGACTGTCGGGGCACCGGCGCCCGCGACGGCACAGCGCTCGAGACCTGCCCCGAGTGCCATGGTGAGGGCCAGGTGCGACGCGTGCAGAACCGCGGATACACCCAGCTCATCACGATCGGGGAGTGCCCGCGCTGTCACGGTCGCGGACAACGGATCCTCGAACGATGCTCGACCTGCGGCGGAAGCGGCCGGACGTCGAGCGTGGAGAGGATCGAACTGACGGTCCCGCCGGGAGTCGATGACGGGTCCGTGCTCCGGGTCCCGGGCCACGGTACCGCGGGAGAGCGAGGCGGTCGCGCGGGCGACCTCTTTGTCCAGGTGGTCTTCGAGCCGATGCCCGAATTCCGCCGCGAAGGGACCGACCTCTTCTCCGAGACGACCGTACCGCTCGCCACTGCGATCCTCGGTGGTGAGGTCGAGGTTCCTACGATCGAGGGTCGCGCGGCGCTCAAGGTGCCGGCCGGGACCCAGCCGGAGACACAGTTCCGGCTTCGCGGCCACGGATTCCCCCGGTTCCGTGGCTCATCCCGGGGAGACCAGATCGTCACCGTACACGTCGAGGTCCCCCGCTCCCTTTCCGGCCGGGAGAAGGAGCTCCTGCGCGAAGCGCTCGGCTCGGGCGGGTCGCCCGGCGCGAAACGCGAGTCGCTGTTTCGCCGACGCTCCTCATGACATGTCCGACGAGGAGGCGCCTTCCGTTGAACAGTACTTCACCGAGCAGCCGCACGTTCGCTCGGAGCGCAGCGAGCGACGATTCCTCTACCGTGGGGAACTGCTCACCTTCGTGGTCGATACCGGGATCTTCTCCTCGCACGGTCTCGACCCGGGTACCGCGCTCCTGATCGAGAACCTCGCGCTCCGGCCCACGGACCGGGTCCTCGACCTGGGCTGCGGTTGGGGGCCGGTCGGGGTCGCCGCGGCGAAGACGGCGACCGAGGGACGGGTCGTGCTGACGGACGTGAACCGGAGGGCTGCCCGGCTGGCACGGGAGAACCTCGAGCGCAACCGCGTGCGCAACGCCGAGGTTCGGGTCGGTTCGCTCTACGCGCCGGTTCGCGGCGAGCGGTTCGATGTGATCGCCACGAACCCCCCGTTCCATGCGGGTCGGGAACTGATCCTGCGGATCCTCTCCGACGCTCCCGAGCACCTCCTGCCGGACGGCCGCATCGTGCTGGTCGGGAAGGGGAGCCAGGGGATCCGCTTCTACCAGGAGTGGCTCGACGCCCATTGGCGCGGAACGGTCTCGGTGCTCGGTCGAGGCTCCGGTTACCGGGTGCTGGAAGCACGCCAAGAGGGTACCGGAAACGCGGGAGGCGATTGATGCCACGGACCGGCGACACGCCGCCGATTCGGCGGCCGAAGCCGTTAAGAGGCAGGGGTTTCTCGGCGGCCCCGCCCTCGAAAGAACGGGCAGGAGCCGGCCTCCGGCCGGCCCTCGCCCTGCTCCGTTGAGGCTCCACCCGTAGGGGAGTGACCATCGCGCCCAAGGATTCGAAGGACGCCCCAGTCCCGCCGGCCGCGCCCGCCGCGGACGCCGGGCCTGAGCCCGTTCCGGAAAAGGGGGGCCGGAAGGAGAAGCCCGGCAAGGGCAAGGAAGGGAAGGACGCGAAGGAGGGCAAGGAGTCGAAGGGCAAGGGAAAGCCCGGCGCTCCGGGGAAGACGACCAAGGTCATCCCGGACAATCCGAACTTCCGCTACATCGTGCGGGTCGCCAACACCGACCTGGACGGCACTCGGCCGACCGCTCTCGCCCTCACCGGAGTCCGGGGGGTCGGGCTGCGGATCGCCGAGGTCGCCTGTCGCCTTTCCGACGTCAACGCGAGCGAGATGATCGGCAACCTTCCCGAGCCAACGGTCGACGGGCTCGAGGCGACCCTCGGCTCCCTCGCCCAGAAGATGCCGCCGTGGATGGTCAACCACCCACACGAGCCGCTGGTGGGTGAGTCTCCCCACTTCGTCGGCCCCGACCTCGAGACGAGGCGACGGGACGACATCAACGTGATGAAGATGATCCGGAGCTATCGGGGCGTACGCCACGAGCGCGGCCAGAAGGTCCGCGGGCAGCGCACCCGCTCGAACGGCCGCACCGGTATGGCGGCGGGCGTTCTGAAGAAGGCGGCGAAGGAAGCGGCCGCCGCCGCGGGCAAGGAAGAGGCCCCGGCGGCCGCTCCGGCGGCCCCGGCCCCCGCGGCGAAGAAGGAGTGAACGATCCGAGATGGGCGACCCGAAGTTCCTCCGGCGCACCTACGACACTCCAAAGCACCCGTGGGAAGCCGCGCGCATGGAGGAGGAGCGCAAGCTGCTCCAGAAGTACGGTCTCAAGAACAAGCGCGAGCTGTGGAAAGCGCAGTCGATCCTGCGAGGATTCCGTGGCCAGGCTCGCGACCTGCAGGCCCGCCTCCGGGTCGGAGAGCCGCAGGCACGCCGCGAGACCGACCAACTGATCGGACGGCTGACCCGACTTGGCCTCCTACCGGTCGGCACGCCCACGATCGACGATGTCCTGGCCCTCAATACGGAGGACCTTCTACAGCGGCGGTTCGAGTGGATCGTCTTCCACCGGGGCCTCGCCCCTACCGCGAACGGGGCCCGGCAGTGGATCACGCACGGCCACTTCTCGATCGGGGACCACCGTGTGACCCGCCCGGGCTACCTCGTCCCGTCCGCGGAGGAGCCGATGATCGCCTACTGTCCGACGAGCCCGCTCGCGAACGAGGACCATATGCTTCGCGTGGCACTGAGGGAGCGCCTGCAGGCCCGCACCTCCGCGCCCCCCGCTCCGACGACGCCCGAACCCGCTCCGGAGGGATCGTAGGCCATGGTCAAGGTCGGCATCGCGCACATTTTCGCGAGCTACAACAATATCCACATCACGGTCACCGACATCACGGGCGCCGAGACGCTCGCCAAGGCCACCGGCGGAATGGTGGTCAAGGCCGCGCGGGACGAGTCGAGCCCCTACGCGGCGATGAAGGCCGCCGACCAGATCGCGGCGGTCATCAAGGAGAAGGGATACGACACGCTCCATGTTCGCGTCCGCGCGCCGGGCGGCAATCGCTCGCGCTCCCCCGGGCCGGGCGCTCAGGCGGCGATCCGTGCCCTCGCCCGCGCCGGAGTCCGCATCCAGCGCATCGAGGACGTCACACCGGTCCCCCATGATGGGACGAAGCCGAAGGGAGGTCGCCGCGGACGGCGTGTGTAGACGATGCCGATCACGGTCCAGGAACTGACGCCCCGCTCGACGTCGCTCGAGATCGAGGGCGCGACCGCCTCGCAGGTGAACGCGATCCGCCGCACGCTGCTCTCCGATGTCCCGAAGCTCGCGATCGAGGACGTTGAGTTCCACCTGGGGCCGATCCGCGACGAAGCGACGAACAAGGACTACGACTCGTCCACGAGCATGTTCGACGAGGCCGTCGCTCTCCGCCTCGGCCTCCTGCCGATCCCGACGGACCTCTCCCAGTTCCGACGCAAGTCCGAGTGCGAATGCGGCGGGGCCGGCTGCGTCCACTGCCAGGTGATGTTCTCCGTCGACAAGAAAGGGCCGTGCACGGTCTACGCGAAGGACGTCGTTCCCCTCGGCGACAGCTCGCTCACGATCCTCGAGCCCGACGTGCCGATCGTCCGACTTGGCGCGCGACAGGCGCTGCTCGCGTACATGACCGCGGTCGTCGGGACCGCTCGCGAGCACGCCAAGTGGCAGGTCGCCCACGGGATCGGTCTCTACCCTCGCCCCCACGTGAAGATCGCGAAGAAGGAGGGGTGCACGGACGCCTGCCTGAAGCGGACCGCGGCCTCGTGTCCGGTGAAGATCCTCGATTTCGCCGGGGGGAAGCTCTCGGTGACGGACGAGCCCAAGTGCATTTTCTGCAAGGCGTGCGAGGAGACGTGCGAGCACGGCTCGATCAAGGTGGTGGCCGACGAGGAGGACTTCTTCCTCCGCTTCGACACCGACGGGTCGCTCACGGCGCGCGAAGCGCTCCGCTTTTCGCTCAAGGACCTGAAGCGCCGCTTCGAGGAGCTGCGCGAGGCGATCCAGGCGATCCCCTAGCGAGCCTCGAAGGGCTCACCCAGTCGTAGCGCAGCAGCGCGGCGATACGGCCGAGCGCGGTCAGCTTCCGACCGGCCTCGCCCTCGTCGCGAACGACAAAGAGGCGAACGCGCGCGTCGCGCGCCCGATCGAGCGTCGACGCAACCGTCACATCGGCCAGGAGCGACTCGGAGACCAGGACGACCTCCGCCGCCCCGACCTCCACCGCCTCCGCGACCTCGACCGGCCCGACCGCCGCTCGCGTCCCTCCCGCGAGGGACCGGACCAACCGCTCGACCACTTCGGCCTCCTCGGCGGCGACGCTCCCCCGGAGCACTTCGGTCGCCCGACCGGACTTGAGCAGCTCGTCGACGCCGACCCGGCCGGATTCCGACGTCGGATAGACCCGCATCTTGCGCGCGAGGGCCGGGTCCTCTTCGGTCAGCCGGTGGGCCAGCTCTTCCTTCAAGAATCCGGGACCGGCGATGACCACCGCCGTCGCCTCAGCGCCCTCGCGTCGCAGGAGGGTCAGAAGTTCCGCGATGTACGCCCCCCGGTCCTTCTCCGCCTGACCGCCCTCGTAGCGCTTCCCCGCGATCGTCCGACGAAGGTCGACGACCGGTTCGACCGCGCGCCCGCGCAATCGAACCAGCGACGAGTCCCCCCAGTCGACGGCCGCCACGAGGATCGCCGGATCCCCCTTTCGGTCGAGCCCTTCCTCGAGGATCGTCCGGTCGCCGGCCGACCAATTCGCCTTCGTGACGGCCACATCGTCGCCCTCGGCCAGGTCGAGCGTGTGGTGTCGGCCCTGGTCGAACGGCCCCTCGATGATGGGGCCCGTTACCCGAACGTGCTTCGAGAACCCGTGGAACTCGACCTGCTCCGCGCGGACCGTGAGGAAGACGCGGCGGCGGGTCCGTTCCGCGCCCGCGACGTCCGGAGGAGCCTCCGGGTCCCGTCGCGTGGTCGACGCGCCCACCAGGTCGCCGGGCCTCACGAGACGCGAGATGCGCCAGAGGTCGCTCGGGGTCTCGAGGCGAAGGCGGTGAAGGCCCGTGGACGGGTCGCGGTGGAGAAGGCGCACGGTCGGCTCCGAGGGCCCGAGGACGTGCGGGGAGTACAAGCGGGTTTCGCCGAGAGCGACCCGCCCGCCGACAGGCTTATTGTCGACGGGGAGGGTCGGAGGATTCCGGGAGGAGGGATCCTCTGAGCCGGTATGGAGCGCTCTTTCGGGAGCGCTCATTCGCCCCGTTCCTCACCACCGGTGCGCTTCAGTTCGCCGCTCCATCGGCGGTGCTCGTCGTCCTGCTCTACTGCATCGCTTTCGCGTACCCCGCGGGAGAGCGGCAGAGCTTCGGGGCACTAGCCCTCGCGTTCCTCGGCCTCTCCTCGACGCTCCCGACCCTCGCCGGAGCGTTCTTCTCGGGGGCGCTCGCGGACCGCCACGACCGGGCGTGGCTGATGAAGGCCGTCAACCTGGTCTCGTTGCTCGCCACCGCCGGCTTGGCCGCCGACCTCGTCTTCCTTCCCGGCGAGAGGATCGCGGCTCCCGGCCCGGCGGGATTCTACCTGCCGCTCTGGGTCCTACTGCTCTACCCGGGCTGGGCGGTCGTCGCCGCGACGACCACGCTCTTCCGGCCGGCGTTCAACGCCTCGGTGCCGCGCCTTGTGACCGCTACCCAACTTCCGGCGGCGAACGGCCTAATCTACGCGACCGCGGCGGCCGTGAGCGCAGCGGCCAGCGTGCTCGTCGGGGTCGTGCTCACCTTCGTCGCCCCGGCCTACGCGTTAGGGGTCGCGTTCATCCTGTTCTTCGCGACGCAGGTCGCCCTCCTGTTCGTCCGCACCGACCTCTCCGTCACGCGACGAGGCAAGCCGCGGTCCATCGCGAAGGAGGCGACCGAGGGGTACGCCTACCTGGCCCGCCGCCGCGGACTCCTGCAGCTCACGGTCGCCGCCCTCGTCACGAATTTCCTCTCGGCGGTCGCGCTCGTCGAGCTCGCGCTCTACGTGGCGAGCTGGCTCGACCTCAGCCAGGGGTTCTGGTACGGCGCGATCATCGGGACCTCGACCATCGGGGTCGCCGCCGGGTTCGTGGTAGCGCCTCACCTTCGGTTCGAACCGCGTGCCGGACGCGCGATCATCGTCTTCACGCTCGTGATGGGCCTCGCAATCCTCGCCCTCGGACTCGTCCGCTCGATCTGGCTCGCCCTTCCGATCGTGTTCGTCTATGGAATGATGCCCGGCATGATCACCACGGTGTTCCTCTCGACGATCCAGGCGACCGTCCCCGACGAGATGATGGGACGGGTGTTCTCCGCGGACGAGGTGGGGAGCATGGCGCTGATCCCGGCCGGTCAGTACACGGGCGGCTTGCTGACGCTTTCGGTCGGCGTCCAAGGGACGTACCTCGACGCGGGGGGAGCGATCATCCTCTTCGGGCTTGTCGCCGCCGCCGCGTTCGGGTCGATGCGCCGGCTCGGGTACCGGGTCTCCCCCGAGGGCGCTCCCGCCGAAACGAGCTAGCGGGCGAGGGTACGGGGCTGCTCGACCTTGAGGCGACGGGAGTCGTACCACTCCCGGGTCGGTCCAATGGTGCGGACGAACCCGACCCGGGAGTAAAGACGGACCGCCGGTTCGTTTCCCTCGGTGACGTTGAGGACGATCTTCGTCTCGCCGCGCTCGCGTAGAGCGCGCACGCTATCGGTGAGGGCGAGCCGAGCGAACCCCATGCGACGGTGCGCGGGGTCGCTCATCACGTCGATGATCAGAGCGTCGGGGCGTCGCAGGGTGGCGATCACGGCAGCGACGATGCTCCCGTCCACCTCGACCGCGCTCGAACCGGGAGAAAGGACCTCACCGAATCGACCGGCGAAGTACTCCCGGAGCTGTCGGTCCGCGTCGCGCGCCGGGTCGGCGTCCTCGGTGGCGAGGTACCGGTCGAGATGGTTCCAGTACGCCCTCTCGTGCAGGCGGGCCAGTTCCGGCTCATCCCCGGCGACCACCGGGCGCAGGATGACCCCGGAAGGTGTCGCCTCGACCGGGACCGGACGCGCGGCCGGGAACGCCATCTCGGACCGACCGAACGGGGCGAACCCCCGCTCCCGAAAGAGGGAAGCCTCCTCCTCCTCGGAGAGACCCGCCAGCTGACCCGTCGCGAAAGCGAACGGCCCGGCGGCGCGCGAGACCGCATCGAGAGCGGCCCTGTACCCAACCACGTCCGCCCTCGGCGGTTCGAGGTAGAGAAGACGGACCGCCGCACCGAACGGACCCGCGGGCTGCCACGTCGCGACGCCGAGGGTCTCACGGTCCTCCCGCAGGAGACCGCCCGTGAGTCGCCCGGCGGTGATACCCGAGGAGACCTCGGGCCAGAAGTCCTCGAGCTTCTCTCCCGGAGCGAGCCGGGTACGAAGCGCCTTCTCGGCAAGGTCGAGGGACGCCGAAAGGTCCGTCGGGAACGGAACGATGGTCAGAGTCACGCGGAGTTCACGATAGGCCTTGTATAAAGGGCGACCGTACAACCGTCAGTTCGTTCCTCGAATCCTTTTGGGGATCGAGGGATGTAGGAGCGGTCATGCGCAGCATCTCGGACCTTGCCAGTGCTCTCGGTCTCCGTGCCAACGAGTTCCATCCCGCCGGCCGGTGGGCCGGGAAGGTCGCGGTCTCCTCCATCCGCGACCGCGCTTCGAAGAGGTCCGGCGGCAAGCTGATCCTCGTCACGGGGATGACCCCGACCAAACACGGCGAGGGAAAGACGGTCACGGCGATCGGTCTCGCGGACGGGCTCACCCGGCTGAAGCACACCGCTGTCCCATGCCTCCGCCAGCCGTCCCTCGGACCAATCTTCGGGGTCAAGGGAGGGGCGACGGGTGGCGGGAAAGCGACCGTCGAACCGTCGGCCGAGATCAACCTTGGTTTCACGGGCGACATCCATGCGGTCGCGTCGGCCCACAACCTCCTCTCGGCGCTTGTCGAGAACCACATGTTCCATGGCAACACGCTGAAGATCGACCCGAATCGCATCCTCTGGCCGAGGACGGTCGACATGGAGGACCGTGCCCTCCGCCACATCGTCGTCGGCAAGGGTCACGACCCGCGGTTCGTGACGCACGACAGCTCCTTCGTCATCACCGCGGCCTCCGAGGTGATGGTGATCCTCGCGCTCGCCCGCGACTACACCGACCTCAAGAACCGACTCGGCCGGGTGATCGCGGCTCTCACCACCGATGGGAGCGCCGTGCGGGCGTCCGACCTTCAGGGAGCCGGTGCGATGGCCGCGCTCCTTCGCGACGCGCTCGAACCGAACCTTGTGCAAACGGCCGAGGGGACGCCGGCGCTCGTGCACGCGGGCCCGTTCGGCAACCTGGCCCACGGGACCTGCAGCCGCCTCTCGATCGAGCTGGCCCTCTCCAGTGCCGAGTACTGCGTGGTCGAGGCCGGGTTCGCGACCGAGCTCGGGGGCGAGAAGTTCATCGACATTGTTACCCCGACGCTCGGCCGCAACGTGGACGCGGCCGTCCTCGTCGCGACCCAACGGGGGCTCCGCTACCAGGGCGGCGTCACCGACGAGGAGTCGGCCCGACCGAACCTCGCCGCGCTCGAGCTGGGCCTCGAGAACCTTGCCCAGCACCTCGACAACATCCAGACCTATGGCCTCCCGGCGGTCGTCGCTCTGAACCGCTTCCCGGACGACTCCGCCGAAGAGACCCGGGCGGTCCAACGGTTCTGCCGGGCGAAGGACGTCGAGGTCATCGAGGCCCGCGGATTCTCGCAGGGCGGCAAGGGGATGGTCGACCTCGCGCGCGCCGTGGTCGCGGCGGCGGGGCTCGGCCGCAAGAGCAAGCCGGTCTATCCGCCGGGGACCCCGGTCCTGGACCAGCTCGAGACCCTCGCGACCCGCCTCTACGGCGCGTCCCACGTCAACCGGACGCCGGAGGCGATTGCCGACCTCGACCTTCTGAAGAAGCTCAAGGAGCTCGATGGTCCGGTCTGTGTCGCAAAGACTCCGCTCTCGCTGTCGGACAATCCGCACATGCTCGGCCGCCCCCGGGACTTCAACGTCACCGTGGACCGGTTCACGCGCTCCGCGGGGGCTGGGTTCACGGTGGCCTACCTCGGTACGATCGAAACGATGCCCGGACTCCCGACGCGCCCTTCCGCCGAGGAGATCGACCTGACCGCGGACGGCCAGGTCGTCGG
>DATJVA010000103.1:0-2965 GCA_035502015.1 Thermoplasmata archaeon
GCCAGCGGGACGTTGCTCGAACTCTCAAGTCCGCCGGGGGGATTCCGGAGGTCACCGGTCTCTTTGACCTCCTGATGTTCGGACTGTCGGAGGAGTCGGGCGTGAGCGTTCAGGTCCTCCGGAGGATCCTCGAGGAGACGACCGTTCGGGACGCGATGTCGAGCCCCCCGATCGCCATCCCTTCCGACGCGTCGCTCGAGCTCGCGGCGGAGGTGATGCGGGAGAACGAGATCAACCGCATCCCCGTGCTGCGAGGGGATCGCCTGGTCGGTATCGTGACCCGCAACGACCTCGTCCGGGCGTTGGTGCACTCCTGAATCCGATTTCTTGGGACCAAAGGGCCCCGCGGGGTCATGGGGTGCGTACCGCGGGAGAGACCACGACCTCCACGTTCACCGCGACGTGACCGTCCCGGAACAGCCGGGCGGCCGGGCAGGACTCGAGGGCGGTTCGGAAGGTCGCCTCAATCTCGGCCCGGTCGACCCGGCTCCGAACGCGGAGGGTGCCGCGGATCTCCCGAGGGGACGTGCTGTCGGTGGGGAACGGGTCCCCCTCGAGCGCTAGCGTCAATCCCGAGAAATCTTGTCGGTGCTTCCGGGCGAGCGTCACGAACGTGGAGGCGAGGCTACCCGCGAGCGAAAGCAACGACAGCTCGAGGGCGGTGGTTCCGGCGCTGGACCCGCCTCCTTCCGGGGGAAGGTCCACTACGACCTGGTGAGCACGCCCGTCCTGAAGAAGGATCTCGTGGCCGCGCCTCCACGTCGCCACGGCCTGCATGCGTGTGACCTACCCGCCCCCGACATGGGGACCTGAGGAGCCGACGGAATGGCCCGTGTCGGCTCTCATCACTCGGCGGACACCAGCCGCCGCGGCCGGCGAGCCGGAACCGGTCGCTCGAATACGAGAACGTAGTGTTCCGGTCCAAGGTCAAAGGAGTCGCGACGAACGAGTCCGCGAGACTCGAACGCCGCCGCGGCCTCGGACTCGCTCAATCGATGTCGGACAGGAGGACCCGTCGGCGTGGGGATCTTCTTCCAGTCGACGTTCACGAGCCGCCCGCCGGGCCGGAGGAGGCGGATCGCTTCGTCGACCGTGCTCGAAGGCACCCCATGCAGAACGTTGGCGAGGATCGCCACGTCGGCCACAGCGTCCTCGATCGGGATCCGCGTCGGGGTTGACAGTACCGCGGTCATGTTCTTCGCTCCCGCGTGCGCCGCCCGTTCCCGAACGAGCTCGACGAGCTCGGGCGAAACGTCAATGGCGTACACCGCCCCGTTCGGACCGACGGTGGCAAGTGCCGGAAACGAGAAGAAGCCGGACCCCGCCCCTACGTCGACGACCGTCTCCCCGGGACGAAGGCCGACCCGTCGCCAGAGACGGGTGGGGTTCTGGCTCGTGGTCCGGTCGGGAGATTCGAGGAACGAAAGGGCCTCCTCTCGAGACCACGAGGCCTCGTGCATCTTCTGGTGAGCCGAAGCACCTCGGGTTCTCGTCCGACGGCGTTGGACCACGGGCCCGTTCCTGCGCGCCGCAACGCCACGTCGTCGAGGGCGGGACGAAGCTCGAGGCTTACCGTCGTGCATGAGGTCGCGGGGTCTCTTGGTCGCGGAGGACTCCTTCCTCCCGCGCTCCTGAGAACTCCGAAAGCCAGCTCGGGATTAGATGTTTCTCCCGGGCGACGACCGAAGGTCCCAAGGCTCCCGGGCCTAAGCCTCCCGCATCACGCGAGGACCATCAGCCAGACCCGGGGTCCTCCGAAGACGCCGCCCCCCCAGTAGACGGCGGCGAGATGGTCCGGTGTGACGTAGAGCGTCGAGTTCTGGGAGGCCATGACCGCCTCGCCGAGCACGAATGACGACACGGTTCCGTTCGGCTCGGTGATGTTCCCTCGAACGAGCCCCCCGGAAGGGCCCCCCCAGTTCGTCACCCAGAGACTGAACGATACGTTGTGGAACAAGAAGGCCTGAGGGCTCGTGTGGTTCGTGAAGGCTAACGGAAGGTTCAGCACGACCGCGGAGTAGTAGTAGGACTCCCCATCGATCACGATCGTGCTCGGGTTGGTGAGGTTCGGTTTGAGCCCCGGCACGAACCCACCGAACAAGGCCGCGAAGCAGACCCCGAGGACGACCAGTCCGATCACGAGAACCCGCTTCTGCGTCGGGGACATCGGGTAATCTTGGTCGATGCTCATGGGAATCCGGGCGGCGCAAAGGAGTCGCGAGCGTACTTAGCCTTCCGCGGCGGCCCCCGGGCGGACTAGTTCCCTTCAAGCATCCCCGGAGAGTGCCCGGCTCGTGCAAGCGGTCGCCGTCCGGCGCTTCCGGGGAACCCCGGAGCTCATGGACCTCCCTGTCCCCGTCGCGGTACCGGGGGAACTTCTGGTGCGAGTTCACTTCGCCGGTGTCAATCCGTTCGACTGGAAGATCGCCGACGGCGTGCTCGAGGGCCATCGGCCCCACGTATTCCCTCTCATTCTGGGGGTCGACGCCGCCGGGACGGTCGCGAAAGTGGGCGAGGAGGTTGACCGATTCCAGGTTGGGGACAAGGTGGTCGGACAGTTCCTCCATGATCCCGTCGGGACCGGGACCTACGCGGAGCTGACCACCGTGCCACAATCGATCGGGGTCGTGAAGGTCCCTGCAGAACTCCCGCTTCCCGAGGCCGCGGCCCTTCCGACGGCGGGAATGACTGCGCTCGCCGCGCTCGACGCTCTCCGGCTCTCGAGAGGGGCCTCCCTGCTCCTCGTGGGAGCGTCCGGAGGCGTGGGTTCGTTCGTGACAGCCTTGGCCGGTCCGCAGGGTATTCGTGTGACCGCGCTGGCTCGGGAAAGCTCGTCCGCTCGCCTGCGGGCGATGGGCGTCGCGGAGACGGTCGACCCGACGTCCTCGGACCCCGTCGAAACGATGCGCCGCCGCCATCCGTCGGGATTCGATGGGCTGATCGACGTCATGAGCGACCGAACGGG
>DATJVA010000104.1:0-11484 GCA_035502015.1 Thermoplasmata archaeon
CTCCCCTCACACGCTGACCCTTCGGGCGGACGGTCGCTTGTACGGCCGGGGGTCGAGCGACGACCTCGGTAGCGGCGTGGTCGCCTCTCTCTCCGCGTTGCGCCGTCTTTCGCAAGAGGAGTCCCTGCGCCGCAACGTCCGGCTGGTCGTTTGCTGCGATGAGGAGACCGGCGGCGAAGGGGGTGTCGAGGCGATCAAAGCCCACGACGCGAAGCTCGCGCCCGACGACCCCGATCGGATCCTTCGCGCGGACGTGGCGCTCATCCCGGACGGTAGTCCGGAGGCGACCGGTGGCTCGAGCGGTGTTGCGTTCTTGGAGGGTTCCTTCCAGGGACCGGTCGAGCTGCGCGAGGCGGTCGCGTACGGCCTCGCCCTGGTCGACCTCCACGAGGTGGCCCGTCGGTGGCGCTCGGTCTACGCGTCTCCCGACTGGCCGGACCGTCACGCTCCGGAGCCGGTGATCACCGGCCGTGCGAGCGTTACCCGTTTCGATGTGAGCGACGTCGACGCCCCCGAGCGCGGGGTCCGTCTGGTCGCGGCCCACGCCGAGACCGACGCGGCCAACCAGTCCGCGGCTTCGGTCACCCTCGTGTTCCGGGGCGGAGCGGCCGAGCTCGCGGTCCTCCCCGAGCGCCTTCGTTCCTTCCTCGTGTCGCCGTTCGGCCTCGAACCCGCCGGCGCCACCTCCCTCACCGTTCCGAGCGGAGCGCTCGCGCTCCAGCTGATCGGGCAGGCGACCCATGGGGGCTACCCGCACCTCGGCCACAACCCCGTGCCGGCCGCCCTCCGTCTTCTCAAGGCGGCGATCGACCGCGAACTCGTGGACGGTCGAGCGAAGGGTGTGGCGATGTTCACGGTCGACCTGCGACTGATCCCCGAGATGGAACTCCAAGACGGAGTCGACGCGGCGTTGCGCTACGTCCACGCCTACATCGAGAACCGCTCGCCGCGGGCCCGTATCGAGGCTCCCCCGGCCCGCTGCCGGGCGGGGTACGCTCTGCCGGTCGACCACCCCGCCCTCCAGCGTCTCGAGAGGATCCTCCAGGAGACCCTCGGCGCGAAAGGGGTTCGCGGCGAGTACGGTGGAACGGACGCGAGCGCCCTCCGCGACCTAACCACTCCGAAAGGGGAACCGATGCCCGCCCTCGTGTTCGGCAGCATGGACCACGAATCGCACATCCACGACGCCGAGGAGAACGCGGAGCCCCGGAAGATCGCCGCGGTCGCCACCACGATCGAGCGGTACATCCGAGAACCGTAGCCGGGGGAGTTCGCGTGGTCGACCCCTGGTTGTCGTCCCTGATGGCGGTCCTCTGGGTGCTCACTCCGGCGTACATCGCGAGCGCGCTCGCCACCATCCCCCGGGGACGCGGGCCGCCGATGGACTTTGGCGCGGTATGGAAGCGTGACGGTCGTCGCGTGCTGGGCCCATCGAAGACGTGGTCCGGGTTCCTGTTCGGGGGGTTTGCGGCGATGCCGTTCGGGCTCATCGAGGCGGGACTGATCCTCGCGGCGCCGCCCGACTGGAAGCTCGTTCCGACGCTTGCCCCCACGTTGCTCGCCGCCGTGCCGTTCGTCGCGCTGCTCACGTTCGGTGCCATGACGGGCGACGCGATCGGCTCGTTCCTCAAGCGTCGGCTCGGGCGCGAGAGCGGGTCCCGGGCGATCCTGCTCGACCAGCTCCCGTTCGTGCTGGTGCCGATCGCGCTCGGGTTCGTCGTCTACCCGGGGGTCTTTGTTCCGGTGTTCGTGAACGCGTGGGGAGTCCTCTGGTTGCTCGTGTTCACATTGGTCCTCCACACGCTTTTCAACTGGATTGGGTACAAGGCCGGTCTGAAGAAGGTGCCTTGGTGACCGCCCCGGAGCACGATTCGACGCCTGGCCACACGGAGATCGTCCGCACCCTGCTCGACGCGGGCGCTGTACGCTTCGGCGACTTCACCCTCGCCTCCGGCGCGAAGAGCGACATCTACATCGACGTGAAGAAGGCGTGGACCGACCCGAAGCACCTCGAAGTGCTCGCCCGGGCGCTCGCCGACCGCGTCGGCCAGGTCGACCGGCTCGCCGGGATGGAGCTGGGGGCGGTTCCTCTGGTCGTCGCCACCGCGCTCCGGACGGGTCACTCCTACGTGGTGCTGCGCAAGGCCGCGAAGGAGCACGGAACCCGCCAGGCGTACGAGGGGGACATATCCCCCGACTTGCGCGTCCTCTTGATCGAGGACGTGACCACGACCGGAGGCAGTACGCTCCGCTCGGTCGAGATCGTCCGGGGAGCCGGCGGTGTCGTCGACCGAGTCCTCGTAGTGGTGGACCGAGAGAGCGGAGCGACCGCCCTCCTCGCGGCCGCGGGCGTCCGCGTCGAGCCGCTCGTCACGATGTCGGAGCTCCGCGGGGCTCGTCCGTGAGTGGTTCGCTCCTCGCCGACGGAACGGTCCAGATCGACGACCCGTCCGAGGCGGGTCAGGTCTACGGCAAGGGG
Source organism: Thermoplasmata archaeon (assembly GCA_035502015.1). GTDB lineage: Archaea > Thermoplasmatota > Thermoplasmata > Lutacidiplasmatales > UBA184 > Lutacidiplasma. The sequence goes on from DATJVA010000104.1 coordinate 2,480, forward strand.
TTCTTTGGAACGCCCGTGTCGGGCGGCGGGCTCACGCTGGACCGGTACGAATCGACCTACCTCGCGGAGATGGGGCGGGTCGACCTGCGGGGTCGCTCGACACGTCCGGTCCGATGGCCCACCGTGTTCCGTCGGGCCGTCCGAGCCGACCCCGGGTTCGCCGTCCGGTACCTCGTCTACCGCGACCTGCGCCAGCGGGGCTACGTCGTCCGCGCGAGCCCCCCTCCGGTCGCTTTCTCGGTGCTGCCGCGCGGTGGCATTCTCCACAAGACCCCGTCCCGGTACTGGGTCGAGGCGATCAGCGAGCGGGTCCCGTTCGACCTGGCCCGCCTCTTCGACCTCGCCGAACGGGCCCAGTCGGCGAAGAAGTTGCTGCTCCTCGGTCTTGTCGACGAGGAGTCGGACCTGACGTACTACCGCGTCCGACGGCCGACCCCGACAGGCGCCCTCCCGACCCGCCCACTCTCCTCCCCGGCCGAGGGGTGGCTCTCGGAAGACCGCGTGACCGTCCATGACCCGGTCCAGGTGGCCGAGCTTGGCAAGGAGCTCGCCTACGGAAGCCGAGTCGGGGAGAGACTCGAGCTCAGCCTCCTCGAGGCGGCGTACCTTTGCTCGGCCGGGCAGCTCACGCTGCGCGACGCGAAGAGCGGAAGGCCGATACCGCTCGACCAACTCGAACGACGGGCCCGGCGGCTCGACCGGCTCTTCTTCGAACGCCTCGCGGCCTATCGTGAGCTTCGGGGCCGCGCGCTGGTGGTCAAGACTGGATTCAAGTATGGCGCGCATTTCCGCGCCTATCCGCGCAGTCCCGAGCACTCGCATGCGCGCTATTTGGTCCAGGCCGCGCCGTCGTCCCATATCGCCTCGTGGATCGAGGTCGCAGGAGGGGTGCGGGTGGCGCAAGGGGTGCGCAAGGAGTTCCTCGTCGCCGGTGTTCGGCCCGATTCCTCGGTCCGCTTCCTCTCGCTGGAACGGGTGCGGCCCTGAGCCGGACGACCCGCCCCGCTGGAAAAGCGCGCGTCAGCCGGGCGAGGCCTCGGCGATCGTACGGATCCAGCGCGTGATCCGCGCCGGGGAGGGCCGTCGGGCGAGGAGCTCTTCGAGCGCGGTGCCCACCACGACGCCGTCCGCGCCGATCGACAGGGCTGCCGCCGCGGACGCTCGGTTCCGGATGCCAAAGCCGACCAGCACGGGGAGTTCGGGGGCGACCCGGTGGGCCACCTTGACGATTGGACGCAGGTCGACCGACACGTCACGGCGGCCGGTGCCCGTGGTGCCGTACCGAGCCACGAGGTAGAGGAACCCACGGCTGGCCCGGGCGAGAGCGCGAGTACGGTTGGGCGGGCTCCCGGGCGCGGCGAGCAGGACGAGCGAGAGACCGGCCGCCTTCGCCGCGACGCGGAACGGCCGGGACTCCTCAAAGGAGAGGTCTGGCACGATGAGACCGGTCGCCCCCGAGACGGCCAGCTCCCCAAGACCCTCCACGAGTCCCTCCTGCCAGACCGGGTTCGCATACGTCATCACCGCGGTCGGGAGCACGGAGCTCGCGATACGGCACGCGCGCAGGAGGTCGGCCCAATCCGTCCCGTGACGGAGGGCGCGACCGGCGGCCGCTTCGAGCACGGGTCCGTCGGCGATCGGGTCGGAGAACGGGAATCCGAGCTCGAGCGCGGTCGCACCGCCGTCGCGAAGCGCCCCCACCGTCGCAGGGAGGTCGCGCAATCGGTTCCGGTCCACCATGACGTAAGGAACGACGATACGGGTCCCGGACCGGCGCGCGGAGCGAAGGGCGTCAGCGAGATGCACGGAGCACCACCTCGAGGTCCTTGTCGCCCCGCCCGGAGAGCGTGACGACCACGTTCTGCGACCTCGGCCGCTTTCGAGCCTCGTTCACCGCGGCGTAGATCGCGTGGGAAGGCTCGAGCGCGGGAAGGATCCCTTCGTCCTCCGCGAGCCAGTGGAACGCACGCAGCGCGGCCTGGTCCGAGACGCTGATGTAGCGAACGCGACCGGAGTCCCGAAGGAACGCGTGCTCGGGTCCCACGCCAGCGTAATCGAGGCCGGCCGACACGCTCTCCGTGTCGGAGACCTGTCCTTCCCGGTCCTGGAGAAGGTAGGAAAACGAGCCGTGAAGGATCCCGGGCCGTCCTCGGGTTAGGGAGGCGGCTCCGGTCGACCCGGGCCGGCCGCCCGCCTCGACACCGAGCAGCTCGACCGGAGTGCGCAAAAGCGGGTGGAAGGTCCCGATTGCATTCGACCCGCCCCCGACACACGCGACGACGAGGTCCGGCAACCGGCCGAACGCGGTGCGCGACTGGCGTCGGATCTCCCGGCCGATGACGCTCTGGAAGTCGGCCACGATCGTCGGGAACGGATGGGGTCCGACCGCGGAGCCGAGAAGATAATGCGTTGTCCGAACGTTCGCGATCCAGTCCCTTAGGGCCGCGTTGATCGCGTCCTTCAGCGTCCGACTCCCGGATCGGACCGCCACGACGCGCGCGCCGAGGAGCTTCATCCGGTCGACGTTCGGTCGTTGACGGGCGATGTCGACCTCTCCCATGTAGACGGTGGTGTCGAGCCCGAGCGCGGCGCCGATCATCGCCGTCGCGACACCGTGCTGCCCCGCGCCGGTTTCGGCGATGAGGCGAGGCTTGCCCATCCGTGCGGCGAGGAGTCCCTGGCCGAGGGTGTTGTTGAACTTGTGCGCGCCCCCATGGACGAGGTCCTCTCTCTTCAGCCAGAGCCGAGCGCCGCCCGCGCGTCGGGTCAGATTCCCCGCAAAGTAGAGCGGGGTCGGACGACCACCGAGGGTCGTCGAGAGCCTTGCGAGCTCCGCGCGAAACGCCGGGTCGCGCCGGGCCGCTTTCCAGGTCGCCTCGAGTTCTTCCAGCGCCGGAACGAGCGTTTCGGGGACGTACGCCCCTCCGTACGGGCCGTATCGCCTAGGCATGACCCGACTCGAACGCCTCCACGGCGTGTACGAACGCGCGTATCCTGTCGAGGTCCTTCACGCCGGGAGCGCTCTCGATTCCCGACGAGACGTCGACCCCCCACGGTCGAACCGACCCGAGAGCATCGGCCACGTTCTCGGCCGTGAGTCCGCCGGCGAGCACGAACTTGCGGCCCGGATGGGCGTCGACGATCCGGGCGCACATCTCCCAGTCCGGCCGGGTTCCGCTCCCGCCGGGAAGCGGCTGACCGTCGGAGTCCAGGTGGACCCGCGGGTAATCCTCGGCGGCCGGCACTTTCGGCAGCTCAGCCCCCGCGGCCATCGGTGGGATCGGCATCGAGGGGACCAGGTGATGGACCTCGAGGAACTCGAGCCCGGGCGGTACCTGTCCGTAGACCTGGACGCGGTCGACGCCCACCTCGTCGAAGAGCCGGTGGATCAGCTCGGCCGGAGGGTCGACGACGACCGCCCACGCTTCCGCCTCCGTCGGAACTTCCGCGATCAACTCTGCCGCGGCCTCGGGTGAGAGGTTCCTCGGGGAGGCAGGTACCCCGATGACGAATCCGGCGGCCCCGCCGGCGGGCACTTCCTTCACGGCGGAGGCGTCGCGGAGGCCACAGAGCTTCACGAATGTCTTCATCGTGGTTCCCCGCCCGAGATGTCGCGAAGTGATGAAAGGAAGGCGGCCGGGTCCGGGGCACGGGCGACCGCGCTCCCGACAAGGATCCCGTCCGCTCCGGCGTCCCAGTAGGCCCGAGCATCTCGGGGCGACTCCACGCCGCTCAGTCCCAGCAGGGGCCGGAGACCGAGCCGGCCGGCCTCGGCCAGCGTCTCCATCGCTTTCGGCCGGTCGATGGCGAGGGTATCCAGGTTGCGGGCGTTCACACCGTACACGTCCGCGGCGACGTCCGCTTGACGACTTAATTCTGACCGTTCGTGGAATTCGAGCAGGACCTCGAGCCCCCGGGCGTGGGCCGCCTCCGCCAACGAGGTGAGCGGCTCTGCGCGGCGGCCCGGCCCGGGCAGGCGCGCGATCAGCAGGACCGCGCTCGCCCCGCATCGGGCCGCGACCTCGACCTGCCGGAGGTCGACGACGAACTCCTTGAACAGCACCGGCGACCGGGTGGCTCGCGCGATCTCGGCCACGTCCTTGGGAGATCCCCGGAACTCGGGGACGGTGGCAAGGCAGCTGTACGCCGAAACGGGGCCGCGGGATGTCGCCGCGACGAATTCTTCGGTGGACCGCGCCGGGAGCACCGGGTCGGCACGGCCCGGTGAGACGCGCTTGTACTCCACCACGAGGGCCCGCCGACGCGAGTCCTCCTGGATGGCTCTCCGGAAGGAGGGGACGGACTCGGGTGCCTCGGGTGGCACCCCCTCGACGTACGCCGAGGATTCGATGGACCGCCGGACTTCGGGCACGAGCGCATCGATGAATCCCATCGCTAACGATTCCTCCGCGGACGATACCCGGACGCGATCGCCTCCATCGAGGTAAGCATCGCTTCGGCGCGGCCGGAGTCGAGCGCCTCCCGCGCCCGTTCGACACCGTCGGCGACGTGCCGGGCCCGACCCGCAACCCAGAGGGCCGCACCGGCGGTGATCAAGACCGACCCTCGTCGGGCTCCCCCACCTCCGGCGAGGACCCGTCGAGCCTCCTCGGCGGCCTTGACGGGTGGGAGAGCCCCCCAATCCCCGGCACGGTCCTCGGAGGAGAGGAGCGAACGCGCCTCGAACGTGCGTCGCGAAAGGTGCTCCGCTGCCCAGAGCGCTCCGTAGGTCCTTCCCTTCGGAGAGAACTCGTCGCACCCTTCCGCCGACGTGACGGCGACCGCTCGCCGGCGGCCGAGCCGGCCGAGCACCCGAGCGGTGAGCTCGACCGTCGGTCGGTCGGGCACGCCGACCAGCTGGAATGCGATCGGCGCGGGATTGGATAGAGGTCCTAGCTGATTGAACAGCGTCGGCACTCCGGCCGCTTTCCGGGCGGCCGCGACGGCCCGAGTCGCCGGGTGGTAGAGCGGTGCGTGCAGGAACGCGAGCCGGAGCCGACGGTACGTCTCTCGGCCGAACTCCCGGCTCTCGGTGACCGGCAGTCCCAGCGCTTCGAGCAGGTCGCTCGAACCGCACGGGCCGCGAGAGCTCCGGTTCCCATGCTTTACGACCGGCGCTCCGGCCGCGGCCACGACGAACGCGCTTACGGTGGAGACGTTGAACGAGGCGGTCGGGGCGCCACCCGAACCGCACAGGTCGATGGGGTGGTCTCCCGACGGAACGTGGAACCGGACAGCACGGCTGCGGATCTCCTCCACGAATCGCGTGAGCTCGGTGACGGAGACCCGCCGTCGCGCGATGGCGAGGAGGATCGAAACGCGCTCCGGATCGCTCGTTCCGGGGTCGACGAGTCGAACGAAGGTCCCGCGCACGTCGTTCACCGAGAGGGTGCGCGGGTCGCCGAGGCGCCCGAGCAGCGAGTCGGTCACCGACGCGCCTCCTCGAGGAAGTTGCGGAACAGCTGTGGACCCGTCGCGGTCAGGTACGACTCGGGGTGGAACTGGACCGAGCTCACCGGACGAGCCCGGTGCCGAAGGGCCATCACGATGCCGCCCGAGCCGCGGGCGGACACTTCGAGAACCGACGGGACGGACCCCGGGTGGACGAGAAGAGAGTGATACCGCGCGACCCACGTCGGCGATGGCACGCCCCGGAAGAGGCCCCGACCATCGTGTGAGATCCGGGTCACGTCGCCGTGGACGGGCGCGGGAGCGCGTACCACGCGCGCACCGTAGTGTTCGGCGATCAGCTGGTGCCCCAAGCAGACCCCCAGAAAGGGGAGCTCGGCGTCCCAGCGGTCGAGGAGCTTCCGAGAGAGCCCCGTCAGCCGAAGGTCGGAGGGATGGCCCGGTCCGGGCGACAACACGACCGCATCCGGGTCGACCCGGACCGCCTCTCGCAGGGAAACGGTAGAACGCAAGCAGTGGACCTCCGCGCCGTCGGCCGCGAGCGCTTGCTCGATGTTGTGAACGAACGAATCTTCGTGGTCCACGAGCAGCACCCTCATCGGTCCTCTCCCAGGAGCGTGGCCTCGAGATGCGAGAGCTTCGCCATGGTCTCCTCGAACTCCCGGGCGGGACGGGAGCGATGGACGATCCCTGCTCCGGCGGCCGTGTACAATCGAGGGCCGGCCGCGAACGCGGTGCGGATCGTGAGGGCGAAATCGGCTCGCCCGTGGGACCGGATCAGGGCCACCGCGCCGCCGTAGGGCCCCCGCCAGGTCCGCTCCTCACGCCGGAGCAGTTGGGTCGCGCGGATCTTCGGAGCTCCGCTGACGGTGCCGGCCGGGAACGCCGCGCCGAGCACGTCCCAGGCTCCCACGCCTTTGCGTACGCGGCCGCGGACCCGGCTCACCAGGTGTTCGAGCCGCGCGTATCGCTCCCGATGCTCTTCCCAGACCAGGCGGACCGAGCCCGGGCGCGAAACGCGCCCGAGGTCGTTTCGCGCGAGGTCGACGAGCATCCGGTGCTCCGCGAGCTCCTTCGGGTCGCGCGAGAGCGGAAGCCGTCGCCGACCGGAGAAGCGCGTGGGCAGGGTCCCGGCGATCGGATTGACGTACGCGCAGTCCCCCTCGACCTCGGCCACCGATTCGGGAGTGGCTCCGATGACCTCGCGGTCGCCGAACTTGAGGTAATAGAAGTACGCGAATCGCTCCGTCCTTCGGAGCTGGTCCGCCCGCTCGAGGAGGTCGTACGGCCGGGGCCACTCCCGACGATGGGAGAGGACCACCTGGAACGCCTCGCCCTCACGGATCGCTCGAACCAGGTGTCGGACGGCGCGACCGTAGGCCACGACGGGGAGAGAGTCCCGCACCGGGTCTTCCACACGTCCCGCTCGGAACGGCCGCCGACGGATCACGCGCGACGGGCCGAGCCGAGCACGACGGACGAAAGCGATCTCTCCCGGCGGAAAAGGAGACCCGGGCGGGGGCGTCGACACCGCGGGTTCGAACAGTCCGATCGTGTCGTAACCCAGGTAGCCAGCGACGATGTTCTGGCGGTCCGAAAGGAATCGCTTGGTGGTCCGTGCCAGGCTCGCAAGGTCGGTGGAACGGGTGACGGGGCGGAGCTCCTCCGCGCGGTCGAAGACGCACGCGAACCCTTCCGGCCGGTCGCGCGTGGGCGCCCGTTCGAAGTACCCGGAAACTTCCCGGTCCGGGGCTGCGGCTCGGAACTCCTCCCACAGCGTCATCGACGGCGTTCCCCTACCACGAGCGCCCGGTGAAGCTCTCTCAGGACTTCGACCCCACGGGCCTCGGGGACCGCGAGCGAAAGCGCGCGGGGCGTCGCGCTGAATCCCTCGGCGCCCACGATCGCCGCGGAGGGGAGTCGGTCGAGGTCGTCGAGGACCCCGTCGCCGATCACGGTCACGAGGGCGACGCGGTACGGCCCGTCTACCATCGCCTCGGCCTCGCGGGTCACCGGTGCCAGGGCCTGGATGGCCGCTACCACTTGGGTCGGCTCGAGGACCAGGCAGAGAAGCGCCGACGACGTGTACAGCTGCACGAGGTTCACGCGGGCCTTCGCGAGCTGTTGCGAGACCTCGGCGACGATCCCCGGTCGCTGGCGGCCCCCCGGCACTCGAACCCGGAGGAGCCGAAGGTGACGGAGCATCGTGAGCGCGCGATTCCGCCGGCCCGGCCGCGCGGGGGCGATCGTTGTCACGACGGACGGGTCGTCGAGCGACCGGACGCGGAGGACCATCGCCTCCGCTCGCGCGGGCTCGATGGTGAGCGGGTGGAGGACCCGAGCACCGAACTGCGCCAGCTCCTCGGCCTCTTCGTAGGAGAGCTCCGGGATCGGCCGGGCCTCCGGCACTTCCCTCGGGTCGGCGGAGAGCACCGCGACGTGCCGTTTCACCAGCTCGACCCGAGAGGCGCCCAGCATGGCGCCGATCGCGGAGGCAGCGTAGTCGGAACCTCCACGACCGAGCGTGGCGACTCGACCCTCGAGGCTCCTTCCGAAGTACCCGGTCACTACCGGGACCTCTCCCCGGGCGAGGCGACGGTGGAGACCCTGTCGCACGGCGCTACGCGACCGGTCGAACAGGATGCAGGAGGCGCCGTAGGCGTTGTCGGTGATCAGGCCCAGGTGGTCCGACTCGACCGGCACCGCGGGCACCCTTCCTTCTCTCAGACGCGCGCTGAGCCAGTGGGCCGCGAGTCGCTCCCCCTGGCTCAGCAGTCGGTCGGAGAGGGCCGGGTCCGTTCTCCCCTCGGATTCGACGGTACCGAACAGGTGCCCGAGACGGTCGAGGTGGCGACGGCCAAGTGCTGGTAGCCCCGGGTGGGCCCGGCGCACCGCCTCTAGGATCTCCCGGTGGCGACGGGGCGAGCGTGGGTGAGCGAGGCCCTCGGTCAGCAGGTCGGTGATGCCCTCCCTCGCCGAGACCACGAGGACGAGAGGAGTCCCCTGCGAGAGGATCGACCGGACGTCGTGAAGCACCCGGGAGGAGTCACTGAGGGAAGCGCCCCCGAACTTGAGGACGACGGGAGGGACCGACCGGTTCACCGGGCGCCCTCCCCCGGGAGACCGAGCAGACCCTTTCGCAACGCGAGCTCCGCGTTCAGGACCGACGCGCCGGCACCTCCCCGGACCGCGTTGTGGGAGAGGACAAAGAACCGGAGGAAGGGTGGGGTCCAACGAACCCTGCCGACCACGGCGGCCATCCCCCGCGCCCGCGCGGGGTGCCCGGCCCACCGGTCCCGGAGTGGCTGGGGTCGGTCGAGCTCCCGCCGCAGTTCGACCGGCCGCTCGGGAGCCGTCGGGAGGGCGAGGTCGTGGAGAGGCGCGAACGACCTCCATGCGGTCTCAAGTTCATCGAGTCCGGGTCTTCCGGTCGCCTCTACCGTGACCGCTTCGAGATGCCCTTCTCGCGTGGCCACCCGGACACAATGGGCGAGGAACGGAACCGGGGACGGAACGACGGACGTGCCGCGACGGCGACCAAGGATGCGGGCACACTCCTCTTGGATCTTCTCCTCTTCCTCGCGGATGAACGGGAC
>DATJVA010000105.1:0-8829 GCA_035502015.1 Thermoplasmata archaeon
CCGGAGCAGTTCGCGGACCCGAACCTCGCCGTCCGACCCTTCGAGCCACGGCCGGCCCGCCACGGTCTCGCTGAGGAGCTTCCGGAGCTCCTCGGCCTCGACGTTCCCCTCCGACGCCGGAGCGCCCTCCCCCGCAGACGCCGGGGCGAGGTCTCGGACATCCCAGTGAACGGTCCCTGCCTCGGGACTCCTACGTCGCGCGACCTGCGTGAGAGCGAGGCCCGCGAGGGTCCCGTCGGCCAAGGTGCCGTGCACTCGAGGGAACAGCAGGGCGCCCGGGTCGCTCGCGGCGGAGAGCCGGCGTTCCAGCTCCGCCCGGGCCTCTTCGGCGGTCTTGCCCGACACGTCCACGTCGACGAGCCGAACCGTGTCCCGGGGCGCCGTGTCGACGAACTCGGCGGTCGGACGACCGCCCTCGACAGTCACGATCACCACACCCTGGTGCGTCCGGCCTTCCTGGCCGTTCTCGAGGTCCGTTCGGCTCGTCCCAAAGACCGCGCCCGGATTGACGAGCAGGCCGCCCCCCGGGCCTTCGCCGATGTACGTGTAATGGATGTGGCCGCCCGCGTAGTAGTCGCACCCGGCGGGGAGGTCGGCGACCCGGATGCCGTGGATGTGTTCGCGCAGGCTCGCCGGCAGGTACTCCTCCACCGCGGCGTGGAACTGGAAGATCTTGAACCCCGGTTCCGCGCGGAACTGTTCTGAGTCCACCTCGCGGAAGTACTCGCGGTCGAGGCCGTGGGAGCGGCCGGAGATCCCCGCGATCCGGGCACCGGTCCCTTCGTCCACCCGGAACGGCAGGGTCCATCGGGTGCCCTCGGAACGGACCGCCTCCGGGGCGACCTTCAGAAAGACCCCGGTCTCCGCCAGGACGTCGAGCCAGCTCGTCCGCTGCGCCACGTAGTCGTGGGAGCCGTAGATCACGTAGATTCGGCGTCCCTGGTCGACGAACCGGCGGAGCGCGGCGGCGATCGGCGCCACCTCGCCCGGGTCCGGCACCGGCGTATGGAAAAGATCACCCGAGATCAGGAGGAACGCGACGTCGTGTTCTTCGGCGACCCGAAGGGCTTGGAGGACGCTTTCACGGAGCGCCGACCGAACGGCAGGGTCTCGCGGCCACGCTCCCACATGCGCGTCCGCGAGGTGGGCGAAAACGAATCGGTCGGACACCATCCGCCAACTACCCCTTTCGGGATTCGGACGCCGGTCCGGTGGTGGAAGGGGAGTCCGTACCGGTAGCGGAGGAAGCCCCTTGGACCCGCTTCGCGTTGGCGGCCAGGAGGCCGGCGCCAGCACCCATCGCCAACAGCCCGACGAGGAGCAGGTCATCCAGATTCCCGGTGACCGTCGGGGTCACCGGTGAGGAAGAGGGAGACGGAGGAGCTGGCACCGCCGGCGTCGGGGTTGTGGACGTTCGCATCAACGCGAGCCGGGCCGCCTCGCTGGTCTGCAGCATCGCCTGCATCAGCGTGAACAGCTCCGTGGCCTCCTCCATCGTGATCTGACGGTTCCTCAGGCGCCCCACAAGGTAGACGTATCGTGCGTTTCGGCCGCCATCGCGACCCGGTGGCGGAGGAGGAGGTGGCATGGAGCTCCGGTCCGGGGCGTACACGAGTCCCCCAGACCGCGTCGGCTCTTGAAGTGGTCGTTGCCCGGGTGGCCGAGCCGAGCTGTTATAGCGGCCCGCCCGTTCTTCGGACGATGACCGCTTCCGACGCCCCTGCGTCGACGACCGACAAGGACCGGCACCTGCACGTCCGTATGGCGGACGACCGGACCTCGATCTACGACCTGATCACCGAGTATCTCCAGGCCGCGGGGAAGGCCCCGGATTGGTTCTGGCGCACGGCGGGGCGCCTCGAGGGGAACGAGGCCGACAATCTCGAAGAGCTCCTGTCGAGCGCGTTCGAGGCCGGAGCGTTCATCTCCCACGACCATCCGGAGGACCTCGAGTTCCTCTGGGTGACCGAGGAGGAGTGCGAGAAGGAGCGTCGACGCGAGGAACGAGGGGGCCAGAGCGAGGCCTCTAAGAAAGAGCGGTCCAGCCTCAGTCACTACGCCTGAGGTCACCGCCACCGGCGACGGAAGAGGTTCCCGAGCTTCCGCTCGTTCGGGACCCGGCACGGACCCGGCGCGGGACGCCCGTCAGATCGACCGCCGACGCGGTCGGCCCTACGGCTTCTTCTTGGTCTTGCAGCCGCACGTGTCGCACATGGGGGCTCCGGGTCTCGAACGGCGGCGCCCCTTATCAATCCCTCGCTAACCGGTTCGCGGTTCGATCGCGCCCCTAGATGCCGATCACCGAGTGCGCCACGATGAGCGCGATGAACAGGATCGAGATCGTGTTGACGACCTTGATGAGCGGGTTGATCGCGGGTCCCGCCGTGTCCTTGGTCGCGTCCCCGACCGTGTCCCCGACGATCGCTGCCTTGTGGGCCTCGGAGCGCTTGCCGCCGAAGTGGCCGCTCTCGATGTACTTCTTGCCGTTGTCCCACGCGGCCCCTCCCGTGGTCATCGTCAGGGCGAGCGGGAACCCGGAAACGATCGTGCCGAGCAGGAGACCGGCGAGCGCGACCGGTCCGAGCAAGAATCCCACCGCGAGTGGCGTCACTACGGCGATGAGCGCCGGGACGGCGAGCTGCTGGAGCGCGGTCAGGGTCACGATGTCGACGCACTTGCCGTAGTCGGGCTTCGCCGTTCCTTGGAGGAGACCCGAGATCTCGCGGAACTGCCGGCGGATCTCGAAGACCATCTTTTCCGCCGCCACCCCGACCGCGTTCATCAGGAACGAGGTGAACAGGAACGGCAGGGCCGCCCCGATCACGAGGCCGGCGAGGACGACCGGTGTGGAGAGCGTGAGAAGGTTCGTAAAGGACCCCCAGGGCTGGCCCCAGTCCTTCGCCGCCGCGAACGTGTAGGCGGCGAAGAGGGCGAGGGCGGCGAGAACGGCGGAACCGATCGCGTACCCCTTCGTGATCGCCTTCGTCGTGTTGCCGACGGCGTCCAGCGGGTCGGTGATCGCCCGCGCCGTCTCGGGCAGTTTCGCCATCTCGGCGATCCCGCCCGCGTTGTCGGTGATCGGGCCGAAGGCGTCGATCGAGATGATCATCCCGGTGACCGACAGCATGCTCGCGGCCGCGAGGCCGATCCCGTAGAGCCCGAAGTAGCTGTCCGGAGCGGAGTGCCAGGAGAAGCCGTTGTACCAACCGACGGCGGCGTAGGCGATCAGGGTCCCCCCGACCAGAGTGAGCGCCGGCAACCAGGTCGACTCGAGGCCGACCGACAGGCCGCTGATGACGGTGGGGCCGGCTCCAGCCTGGGACGCCTCGGCGATCTTGTGGACGGACCGATACTTCGAGCTCGTGTAGATGTCGGTGATGATCACGATGAGGACCATCACGATGAGCCCGACCGCGGTCGAGACGAAGATCCCGATATTGCCGCCCATGAAGAGCACGTCGAGGAGATAGAGACCGATCAGGCCGACCGCCGTGGTGGCGGCCAGGCCCTGGTAGAGCGCGCCCATGATGGTGCCCTTCGCTCCCATCCGTACGAAGAACGTGCCGATGATGGTCGAGATAATCGCCCAGGCACAGACCAACAGCGGGAAGATCACCGCGTGCGGGAAGACGGTCGTGAGCGTCGAGGTCCCGGTGAGTCCGATGAGGTAGGCAAGGAGCATCGCGGCGAGGGCCGTGACCACGTAGGTCTCGAACAGGTCCGCGGCCATTCCCGCGCAGTCCCCGACGTTGTCGCCGACGTTGTCCGCGATGACGCCCGGGTTCCTCGGGTCGTCCTCGGGGATCCCGGCCTCGACCTTGCCGACGAGGTCGGTCCCGACGTCGGCGCCCTTGGTGTAGATGCCGCCTCCCACCCGCGCGAACAGGCTCATGAGGGAGGCGCCGAACAGCACTCCGACCATGTCGAGGACGTTCCCGTTGAAAACCCAGTAGAATCCGATGAGCTCGAGAAGCGCGAGGCTCGCGACCGACATACCGGTCACGCTTCCGCCCCGGAACGCGTAGCGCATCGTCGCGGCGAGGTTTCCCTTCATCGCGTGCGCGGCGGTCCGGACGTTCGCCCGGATGCTGACGACCATTCCGACGGCACCGGCGAGGGCGCTCCCGCCGACCCCGAAGACGAATCCGACGGCGAGGCGGGCCCCGTCCCCGGTGATGCCGAAGGCGAAGGCGATGACCACGGCGAGCACCGCTGCCGCGGCGAAGACGAACATGTACTCGCGCCGGAGGAACGCGAGCGCGCCTTCCCGGATCGCGGCCGAGATCTCCCGCATCTTGTCGGTCCCTTCGTCCTCCCGCAGAACGAGGACGGTCTGTAGGCCCGCGTAGGCGAGTCCAACGAGCGCGGCCACCAGGATCAGGAGCTCAAGTTGACCGGTTGACAAATCCATGAATCTCCCTCGAAAGTCGAGCCGTTCAGGGGGATGCGTAATTAAACCTTGCTCGCCGGGTCGGGTACCCCGCACGGTAGCCGCCCGAAGGGGTCTTTATCCCCCGCACCCCGTATGCCTTGCATGCAATCGTCGAGCGCCCGGGACGCTGAGATGCGGCGGTCGCGGGTGCCCTGCAAGGTCTGTGGTCGACCGGTCGAGCTCGTGCGGATGCGCGAGCACCTCCGCACGGAGCATCAGGTCGGCTCCGCCGAGCTCGAAACGATGTACCTGGACGCGCGGATCGAAGCGCGACGGTCGCGCCGTTCCCATTCCCCGTAGACCTACGGCTCGAACTGCCGCTGGCGGATCCGCTCCGAAACATACGCGAGGAACTCCGCCCGCGAGAACGACCGGTTCTCCTTCGACCCTCGGACCCGGAGGGCGACGGTCCCCTCGGCGACCTCCCTGTCGCCGAGGACCACGACCCACGGGATCCTATCGACCTCGGCGTTCCGGACCCGTTTCGCCAGGGAATCTTCGGTCCCCGAGCTCTCTACGCGAACCTTCGCGGAGTGCAGTTCCTCGACGAGCCCCTGTGCCGCAGGCGCGTGGCGGTCGGTGACGGGGAGCACCCGCACCTGGGTCGGTGCGAGCCACGGAGGCAGACGGCCGGCTACGTGCTCCAGCAGCACCCCAAGGAATCGCTCCCATGTGCCAAGAATGGTCCGGTGTACCACGACCGGCCGGTGCAACTGGCCGTCGGGGCCTTGGTACTCGAGGCCGAAGCGCATCGGCAGCTGGTAGTCGAGCTGGATCGTTCCGGTCTGCCACGGACGTCCAAGACTGTCCCGGATGTGGATATCGATCTTCGGCCCGTAGAAGGCGCCCTCGCCCGGTGCGACTCGGTACTTGGCGTGGGTCGATTTGAGGACGTGCTCCAATGTCGCCTCGGCCCGGTCCCAGGTCTCCTTCTCCCCTAGGAAGCGGGCCGGGCGCGTCGAGAGCTCGACACTCCAATCCAGCCGGAACGTCCCGAACGCGCGTTCGATCCAGGCGAGCAGCGTCCGGATCTCGGGTTCCACCTGTTCTTCCGTGAGGAAGATATGGGCGTCGTCCTGGACGAACTCCCGGACACGGGTGAGCCCGTGGAGCGTGCCGCTCGCTTCCATCCGGTGGAGCGGGGCGAACTCGGCAAGTCGCATGGGCAGCTCCCGGTAGCTTCGGGCGCGAGATCGGAAGATGAGCATCGAGCCGGGACAGTTCATCGGCTTCCAGCCGAAGGTCCGGCCCTCGACCTCCGTGACGAAGATGTCCTCACGGTAGTGTTCCCAGTGGCCGCTCGTCTCGAAGACGGACTGGGCGAACATGAGCGGGGTCCGTATCTCGGAGTAACCGGCCTCGTCGAGGTGCTCGCGGACGAACTTCTCGAGCTCGCGGACGATGATCATCCCGTTCGGATGCCAGAACGGGAATCCGGGCGCCGCGTCGTTGAACGAGAACAGGTCGAGCTTGTTCCCCAACGTGCGGTGGTCTCGAGCCTCAGCTTCGGCCCGCATCTTGAGGTACTGGTCGAGCTGAGCGCGGGTTGGAAAGCCGACCCCTCGGATGCGCTGGATCGGGGGAGCGTTCGGGTCTTCTTGAGTGATCGCCGAGAATCCGAGAACATGGACGCCCTCGAGCCATCCCGTGTCGGGCACGTGCGGCCCCCGGCATAGGTCGGTGAACGAGCCGGTGTCGTAGACGGAGACCGATTCGCCCACCGGCGTCTCCGCGATGTACCTCAGCTTGTGCGGGTTCCTCTCGAATAGCTTCTCGGCTTCCGCTCGGGGGAGTTCGCGTCGAACGAACGGTTCCCGCGCGCGGACCGCTCGGTCCATGACCACACGGACCGCGTCGAGGTCGGAGGGGTTCAGAGGGCGGACGTCAAAATCGTAGAAGAAGCCCTCCTCGGTCGGAGGCCCGTGGGTCGGACGAGCCTCCGGGATCGCCTCGACCAGCCCTTTTGCGACCAAGTGGGCGGCGGAGTGCTGCAGGATGTCCCGTCCGGCTCGGTCCTCAAACGTGAGCGGTGCCAGGTCACCATCGGACGGCAGGCGAAACGCGAGGTCGACGGGAACTCCGTTCCACGAGGCAGCGAGTGCGAGCTCCCGCTTCCCGGGGTCCCACTGCTCGAGCGCGTCTCCGGCAGGAGTTCCACCTGGGAACTCGGACTCCTTGCCGTCCGGGAATCGAACACGGATCAGGGAGGCTTCCGGCATAGGCACCTGGGCGGCGAGCGACTCGTTCCTCAGCTAAAAGGCTTGGGCGACACGCCATCGCCGTCTGTAGGAGACCGCGATCAGGGAGACCTGCGCCTCGGGGAATCGTTCGCGAACCCGCCGGACTCGGGCGACGCGGATTCTGTTCTCCTCAGAGAACGGGACACCAGACGTACCCCGTCACATGGATCGGGAGGAGGGATTGCCCCTCATAGGAGGCTTGCTCGAATGCCATCGGCGAACCGGTCGCCGTGAAGCTGAAGGAACCACTGTTTCCGTACAACGAGTACGCCGGCGTGTTGGAGGCCAGGTTCAGCACGATCAGGAAATTGACCCTGGTGTCGGTGCTGGTGTCCCACGACCCCCTCACGCGGCTGCCGTTCGGTGGAGTCATCGTACTGGACCTGGCTGAGAGGCTTAGGGAGAACGGATGTGGCAGGGGGACCGCCACCAGAACGACGAGGACCACCGCCACGACGATTACGGAAACGATGACCCAGGTGCGACGGCGGTGGCTGGGCTTGGACGGGACGGTTTGTCCTCGGCCGGCTTGAGCCAGCCGTCGTCCGCGGGCACCGTAGGCTGCTCTGCGCCCGTGTACGCCCCGACGCCCATCGGCCACTGGCCGCGCGCCACGAACCAGGAAAAGGATCTCGGACAGTATCTACCGAGGGACCGGGGGCGCCGCGGGGGTTCGCACGCGCGATCGGCCCCTCGCTCTCCCCTGTGGGACGATGGCCTCCTTGCCTCGAGATGCGCTCAGCCCGCCCATTATTCGACAACCCCTCAGAGGATTGCCCTCTTTCGCCCTCCCCCAGCGAAAGGGCCTACTCCGACCTCGTCGAACGCCTGCTCCGCGGTACCTCTCCAGCGCGGTCCTCCACCGATCTGGAGCTAACCCCTTCCGGCCCCGGGGCAACCCGGGGCCGACATTTCTAACCCAGGGCGGTGACTGCTAAGTCGGATGCTTGAGTACGCTTGAAGGCGCACCGTCCACCCCCGCCTCCCGGCTGAGCATTCGCACAAGCCGGAGTAGCGCCCAGAACCAGTTCAGGTTGTACCAACGGGCCTTATCCGAGAGTTCAGGACGTACGACCTCCCAAAGGGCCCGGTGGGCCACGACTTCGACGTAGTAAGGGAACGCCCTCTGGATCAGTACATCGTGTGGCAAATGCTGCCTGAGCAGGCTCCCGAAATCGACTGATTGACGAAGTCTCTGGAAGCTCCACGCCTGCATGCCGACGTCGGCGAGTGCTCGTCGCATTCGGACGCGCTCGTCCGGCAGATCTCGGGCATTCCTGATCGAGTTACAGCGACGACACAGGACCCGGAGGTTCTCCAAAGAGTCGGAGCCACCCCATATGCGTGGCAGAATGTGATCCCGGCTCAGGTCCTCTCTCGAGCCGCAAATCGCACAGGAATCCTTCGGCTCGATCTTCATCAAGCGAGCGATGGTTCGCTGGCTCCTTGCCGCAGCCCTGCGCCTTGCAGCGTTCTGAAGCTTGGTCACGGTAGACCACCCTGAGTAAGGACGGAGCCTAAATCTGGTGCAAGCGGCGCGTGCCGTCCTGCCAGGGCAATCAACTTCGGACCCTCCAGATGCTCTCGCCGCACCACTCGTTCCCCTCTTCGCGAGGTATGATGTTCGCTGCAGATCGCTAGAAACCCGAGCCCGGCTCGCGCGACCTAAGGCACCGGCCAGGCTTATCGGAGCCGGGCAATAGCCCCGTCTGATGGCACAGCCCTCCCTGGCGAGCACAGCCGTCGTGCCAGAACAGACCTTCTTAGCCACGGTTCTACCGACGCGAAAGATTCCGCGTCAGGTGTTCGTAGCCTATTCTTACAAACTCTACCCCACCGTAGACTACCGGAGGGTGTATGAACGAGTAGGCGACACCTTTGATGTCAAGTTCCTGTTTGCTGACGAAAAAATCACTGACCTGCATATCCTTCAGAAGATCGCGAACATGATTCTGGAGTCACAGTTCTCGATTTTCGATATCTCGGGCTGGAATCCGAATGTGACTTTGGAGTTGGGCCTAGCGTACGGGTTCAGGGAACGCGCGTACATTGCATTCGATCCCGCCAAGACGCCCGTCGATGACGTGCCGGCCGATATTCGTGGAGTCGATCGTATCCAATATTCAAGCTACACGGAGCTCGAGGAGAAACTGAATC
>DATJVA010000106.1:0-7626 GCA_035502015.1 Thermoplasmata archaeon
CCACAGCACTTCGAGGTAGCTTCGGACCTCGAGGTCGTACCCCGGGAGGAGCTTCGGGTAGACGGTCCGGAGCATGTTGGTCGTGTGGGGGTCCACCGTGATCACCCGGCGGACGCCGTGTCCCTGGAGCGTCCGATAGACATGCTCGGCCTGGCGCGCGAAGCCCCGGTCCAGGCCCTCGTCGTAGGCCAGCGCTCCCGTGTAGAGGTCGTCCTCGTAGAGGTAGCCGAACTCGACGCCGGCGGCCCAGAGGAGCCGCACGATGTTCTTGAGACGCTCGTTGTAGGCCCTTCGCTCTGCGGGCGTCGTGCGCGCGAGGAGAGGAGTGAGGTTCACGAGCCGGTTCATCGAGCGCGCGAACCGGAAGAGCCGGGTCCCCTTCCCGCCCTCGTACTTCCGGAGCTGGCGGCTCATCGCGTTGATGGCCGGGACCATCTGCCACATCTGGCCGGTGTAGAGGACGGTCGTGCCCCCGCGCGGTAGGTTCAGGCCGCGGGTCCACGCGTTCGCGGTGCGACGGCTCAGCGGCAGGGCGCTCCGGCGCTTGTGTAGGTTGTCCCCCAGGATCCCCAGGGTGCTGTCGATCGGAACCGGCATGGTCGCTCTCCTCACGCCTCCGCGAGTCCGTGAACCTCGCGGTTCACGTAGACGCGCAGCGAGCGGACGTTCTCCGCGATGCGGACCCCCGCCGGACAGTTGGCCTCGCAAAGGCGGCACAAGAGGCAGCTGAAGATCGTCTCGACGTTCCCGAGGACCTCCTCGCGGGCGCCGAGCAGCGCGTAGCGGAAGAGCCGGCGGGGCAGCAGTTCGACGCCGAGAGGGCAGAGGGCGGTGCAGGTCCCGCAGTTCATGCACATCCGCGCGTCGAACTCGGGATCGAGGTGCAGCTGGGTCAGGAACTCGGGGTCGACTTTCATGGAGCAGCCTCCACCAGCGCGTACTGATAGTAGTCGTCGGCCCGGGACTTCGGGAGGTCGCGGACCCGCCCGTAGCGCCGCATCGCCATCACCCACTTCGTCACGTCGTTCACCGGCGCCCCGAGACCGGCCGCCAGCTCGGGCAATGTCTTGGGGCCCGCGGTGAGGAGCTCGGCGATCCGATCCTGCTCGACCATCCCGTCTCGGAGCACCTCGCCGAGGTTCCGCAGCTCGGTCCTCCCGGTCATGCGGCCTCCTTCGCCATCGCGTCGATCATCGAGGTGATCTGTTCGTTGGTGTAGCCGAGGACCGAGACCGCCTGCTTCGGGCACGCGGGCACGCACCCTCCCTCGCCCTTGCAGAGGACGGGGTTGACCTCCGCGACCTTCTTCTCGCCGTAGTCGACCGAGTCGATCGCCCCGTAGGGGCAGGCCTTGAGGCACGCGTCGCACCAGACGCAGAGCGTCGGGTCGACCCGGGCGACCAGCGGGTCGAGGTCGACGTACCCCTTGAGCAGAAGCGCCCCGGCCTTCGAGACCGCGGCGAGGGCGGTCATGACGCTCTCCGCCACGTTCTTCGGTCCCTGGGCCGCGCCGACGATGAAGACCCCGTCCACGACGGTTTCGACCGGGCGCAGCTTGACGTGGACCTCCCGGAAGAATCCGTCCAAGCCCACGGGCAGCTTCAGGACCTGAGTGAGGGTGCTGTTGTCGCGGGGGACCATTCCCGTCACGAGCACGACGAGGTCCGGGTGGAGCTCGACCTCCTCGCCGGCCATCAGGCGGTCCTTCACCTTCACCACGAGCTGACCGCCGTCCGACCGTACCGTCGGCGGTTCCTCCTCTCCGTATCTGAGGAAGACCGAGCCCGAGCGGAGCGCCCGTTCGTACAGGGCCTCGTACTTCCCGTAGGTCCGGATGTCCCGGAAGAGATGGAACTGGTGGATCGAGGGGTCGAGCTGGCCTACGACCGTCGCGATGTGGGAGGTCGCGGAACAACAGTAGCGGGAGCAGTAGGTGTGCGGCGAGCCTTCCTTCGTCTCCTCCCGCGAGCCCACGCAATAGATGTAGGCGATCGTGCGGACCTCCTGCCCCCGGTGGACGAGCCGGCCCGGTCGTGTCGCGAGGAGCTCCTTGAGCTCGGGCAGGGTGATCACACCCGGGAGTCCGAAGCCGAACTCGCCGGGGCCGGGGGAGTACGGCTCGAACCCGGTGGCGATGACGATCGCCCCGACCCGGAGCGGAACGGTGTCGCCCGTGCCCGTGCGCAACTTCACCGCAAAATCCCCGATCCGGCCCTCCTTCTCCACGAGCTCGCTGTTGAGGTAGGTCACGATGTTGTCCCGGCGCGCGACCTCAGCGACCAGTCCGTCGACGAGCTCCTGGCCGACCTTGCCGTTCGGGAAGAGGTCCCCCCAGCGGGCCACCTGTCCGCCCGGCCGGGCCGACTTCTCGACGAGGTGAACGGAGATGCCGAGGTCCGAGAGCGCGAGCGCGGCCCGCAGGCCGGCCACCCCTGCCCCGACCACCAGGGCCTGGGGCAGGGTCTCCACGCGGATCCGCTCGAGCGGCTGGGAGAGCGCGGTCTTTGCGACCCCGGCCCGCACGAGCTCGAGCGCCTTGCCGGTCGCCAGCGCACGGTCGTGGGTGTGCGCCCACGAGCACTGCTCGCGGATGTTGACCTGGGTATACTCGTAGGGGTTCAGCCCGGCACGCTCGGCCATCGCCCGGAAGGTGGCGGTGTGGAGCTTGGGGGAGCAGGAGCACACGACGATGCCGTCGAGCTTCTTCTCGCGGATCTCCTGGATCACCGCCTGCTGGGCGGCATCGGAGCACGCGAACATCTGGACCTGGGCCGAGACGACCTCCGCCTCCTTCCCGACCTCCGCCTTCACCTTCTCCACGTCGACGTAGTCGGAGATGTTGCCGCCGCACTGGCAGACGACCACCCCGATCTTCCGCGCCGTCATGCCTTCGCCTCCGCGCGCTTGAGGAATGCAGCGACCTGGGCGGAGGCGGCCTCGGAGTGCACGATCGTGTCCGGGATGTCCCGGACGGCAGTCGCGGACCCGATGACGAAGACCCCGTCCAGGCTGGTCACGCCCGGCTCGAGCTCCTCGTTCGTCTCCCGGACGTAGGTATACTCGTCCTTCGCGAGGCTCCCCTGGGGGAACAGGGCGAACGCGCCCTGGTTCGGCAGCATCCCGACGGAGAGGACCACCAGGTCGTGCCGCGCGACCTTCTGCCCGCCGCCTCCCTCGATATCCTCGTAGTGGACGAGAAGGTCGCCCCCGTCAGTCTCCTCGATCCGGGAGACCTTCCCCTTCTGGAAGGCGACGCTCATCCCCTTGGTCTGCTGGAAGAACTCCTCGTAGCCCTTGCCAAAGGCTCGAATGTCGATGTAGTAGATGGTGACGTCCGCGAGCGGGAGGGCTCCCATGAGCAATTGGGCCTGCTTCATGGAGTACATGCAACAGACCCGGGAGCAGAGGCGGTTACCCACCTGCTCGTCCCGCGAGCCGGTGCACAGGACGAACGCGACGTTGCTGGGGGCCTTCCCGTCCGAGGGCCGGATCACGGCGTTGAACGGCCGGGTCGGCGCAAGGATGCGGTCCATCTGGGGGCCCGTGATCACGTTCGCGAGCCGACCGTAGCCGAGCGCCGGCTTCTGCCGGGCGTCGAACGGGGAGAATCCGGTGGCCAGCGCGACCGACCGGACCACCACGGTCTCGTGCTGGGGCCGCATGTCGAGGTCGATCGCCTCCGCCGGGCAGACCGCGACGCACTGTCGGCACTCGCTGCAGACCCCGCAATCGAGGCAGCGGTTCGCGCTGGTACGGGCCTCGGTTTCGGTGAACGCGGTCTCGTACTCCGAGAACGAGGTGATCCGGGCGGCAGCAGGGGACCGGGAGGCGGGCAGGGGCGCGCGGACCGTGCCGTCCTTGCGGGCCTCGGCGGCGACCGTGGCCCGGTCGACCTTGGGCAAGCGGTCGCCGTAGGTGAGCCCGGCCAGCGGCAGATGCTGGAGGAAGCGGTCGAGGTAGAAGGCGGCCCGCTTGCCCTGGCCGATGGCGGCCACGATCATCGACGGCCCGGTGACGGCGTCGCCTCCGGCAAAGACCCCGGGGACGGAGGTCGCCAGGGTCTCCGGGTCTGCTTGGATCGTCCCGTTCCGCCTCAGCTCGACCTCCGAGGCGAAGGCCGCCGTGTTGGGCGCGAGACCTATCGCCTTGATCACGACCTGGCCCGGAACAGTCTCCGTTACAGAGCGGTCGAAGGTCGGGCGGAACCGGTGCTCCTGGTCGAAGACCGAGGTACAGCGGATGAACTCGACTCCCATCGCCTTCCGGTCGTAGACCAGGACCTGTCCGACGCCCCAGGAGTTCCGGATCTCGATGCCCTCGTCGGCGGCTTCCTGGATCTCCCAGGGATGGGCCGGCATCTCGGCTCGGGACTCGAGGCAGGCCATGGTGACGGTGCGGGCGCCGAGCCGGAGCGCACTCCGCGCGGAGTCGATCGCGACGTTGCCGCCGCCGATCACGATCACCGCGCGACCGGAGAAGTCCGGCGGGTGGCCCGCGTTGAGGTCGTGCAGGAACTCGACCGCGTCGTAGACCCCGGCCGCGTCCTCGCCGGGCACCGCGAGCTTTCTCCCGCCGCGGTCTCCCGTCGCCAGGAAGACCGCCTCGAATCCCTGAGCGCGCAGCTCGGCCAACGAGGCGACCCGGTGATCGGTCGCGATCCGCACGCCCAGGGCGGTGATGTTCTCGATGTCCCGCGCAAGGACGTCCTTCGGAAGGCGGTAGGCGGGGATCCCCCAGCGGAGGATGCCTCCCGGTTCGCTGTCGGCCTCGAAGACCGTGACGTCGTAGCCGGACCGCCCGAGGTAGAAGGCGGCGGAGAGCCCGCTCGGACCGGAGCCGACGACCGCCACCTTTTGGCTGCGCCGCTGGACGGGGGGCCCGTACTCGGGGTGGGGATGGTCGGCGTAGTAACGGTCGGCCATGAACCGCTTGATCCCGCGGATGGCGACCGGCCCCTCGAGGTCCCCCCGGGTGCACTCCCCTTCGCAGGGAGCATAGCACGCACGGCTCAGGACCCCCACCAGCGGGGCGTCGTCCAGGTGTTGCCGGAACGCCTGCTCGTACTTTCCGGCGCGAACGAGAGAGATGTACCCGTGCGGTTTGACCCCGGCGGGGCACGTGAAGGAACACGGAGCGGAGCCACGTCGTGTGATCACGGCCTTCTTCGGGACCGCCTGGGGGAAGGCGATGTGGGCGGCCCGTCGCGCGGTGAGGTCATAGTTGAACTCGTCGGGGACGGCTACGGTGCAGGCCGCCTCGCACAGCGCGCATCCGGTGCACTTCGCGGCGTCGATGAACGTCGGCTTACGGGTGAGGTGGACGAGGAACCCGCCCTCCGGGCGCGGCGCGATGTCGTCGACCTCGGAGTAGACGAGAGCGCGGACCTTCGGATGGTTGTTGACCGCCGCCATCTTCGGCGTCGAGATGCAGCTGGCGCAGTCCAGCGTCGGGAACACCTTGCTGAGCAGGATCATCCGCCCGCCGACGCTGGGCTCCTTCTCGACCAGGAGGACGTGGTACCCCATGTCCCCGAGGGTCAGGGCAGACTCCATCCCGCCGACGCCGGCCCCCA
The DNA here is from genome assembly GCA_035502015.1 of Thermoplasmata archaeon. Lineage (GTDB taxonomy): Archaea > Thermoplasmatota > Thermoplasmata > Lutacidiplasmatales > UBA184 > Lutacidiplasma. The sequence continues at coordinate 5,573 of DATJVA010000106.1, forward strand.
GCACCAGGACGTCGAACTCCGCGGGGGGGGAGGGGGCGCTCATGCTGCCTCGACCGCCGAGGCGCCGAGCTCGGAGAGGCTCTTGGTGAACTGCTTCATGTGGTTCACGAACGGCTCGGCGCAGACCGAGCAGATGGCCGCGGTCTTGACCCGGGCGGGCTCGAGACCGTTCGCGCGGAGGAGCCCCTGGGCGTCCGTCACGATGCGACCCGTGCGATCGACGCAATCGGCTAGGAAGGAGCACTCCTTCCCGTCAGCCGCGACGAACACGCCGTCAAACCCTGCCTTCAGGGCGTGGAGGATCCACGCCGGGTTGATCCCCCCCGAGCACGGGACGGAGATCACCCGCACGCTCGGGGAGTAGTCCATGTGGGAGCTCCCCGCGAGGTCGATCCCCATGTCGGAGATCGGGTTCGTCGAGAAGACCAGGATGCGCGGGCGGTGGGCCGCCGCGGCCTCGGGGCTCACTACTTCCCCCGTCGCACGTACACGTGCCAGAGGCCCGCGTCCGCGATCGTCCCGAGGTACTCGTGACCGACCTTCTTGGCCCAGAGCGGGACGTCCTCGGTCGTTCCCTCATCGGAGGAGATGACGTCCATCACCCCGTGCATCGGGACGGAGGGGACCATCCGCTTGGCTTCGAGGAGCGGGCCCGGGCAGGCGACCCCGCGAGCGTCCACGACCTTGTCGACTTTCAGTGCCTTCAGCTCTTGCGTGTTCATCGTTCGTTCTCCTTCGTTCAACCAGGTACCGGCATCGGGACACGAGGGCGACTCAGGTGGGGGACCCGGAAGGCGGTCGGGTGCGGCTCGCTCTCTTCGGTTCCCCCGTAGCGGGCCGAGCGGGCCTGGGCTTCGGCGAGGAGGGCCTGGCGGACGAGCCGGCAGGCCTCCGCGAACACGGGACTGGTCACCGTATAGCGGACCTCGTGCCCGTCACGTTGGGCTCGCACGATCGAGCGGTCCCGCATGAGGCGGAGATGCTGGGAGGTGTTCTGCAGCGAGAGGTGGAGCTGGTTGGCGATCTCCGTGACGGTGCGGGTGCTGTCCGCGAGATAGTTGAGGATCATCAACCGCTTCGCGTTCGCGAGGACGTGGATCATGTCCGCCTCGAGCTCGAACCCTTCGAAGTCCGGGCCCGGGGCGGCGGGGTCGTAGGTCATCGGCGGGGGTCCCGTTCAGATGAAGAGCGTAATCCGGCTCTTGTCCGCGGCGTCGATGAACGAGCCGACGTTCCCGTACTTGATCCCGGGGATGAGCTCCTCCTTGTGGATCCCCATCAGGTCCATCGACATCGTGCAGGCGATGAACCGGACCCCCTGGTCCTGAGCGGACTGGATCAGCTGGTTGAGCGTCGCGACGTGCTTCTTCGCCATTTCCCGCTTGATCATCCGGGTCCCGAGTCCGGCCATCTTCATCTTGGAGATCTGCAGGTGCTCGGGCCCGCGGGGCATCATCCGGCCGAACATCCCCTCGACCATGGTCTTCTTGCCCTCGACATGGACGGGCCCTCCGCGCCGGAGGACGTTGAGCCCCCAGAACGTGAAGAATATGCTCACGGGGAGGTCCATCGCCGCCGCGCCGTTGGCGATGATCATCGCGGCGAGGACCTTGTCGAGGTCCCCCGAGAAGACGACCATCGACAGTCCGTTGGCGGTGAGTTCCGGGGTCGCCGGCGCCTCGTTGGTCAGTCCGAGGTCCTTGTGCAGGTCCGAGGTTTCCGATAGGACGGTTGCGCTCGACATTTCTCCGCTCCCTTGGTTGATGATTCCTCCCTGCAGTTGCTCACTTGCAGGATGGTGCAAGCATCCGAAGTGGAGGGTTAATAGTCTCAGTCAGCCCGAGTTAACTTGCAGGATTTCGTCGTAGGAGGGGAGCGCCGTCCCCGTCCCGAAGACGGGGGGGGCGCGAGGGCCTTCTTCACGGTTAAAGGGGGAAGGGACCTCGGGGACCCAGAGGAGGCACCGCTCCAACCTTCACCGATGACGCAGCTGGAGGACTCGTTGGTCACCGCGGCGGTCGGACGCCTCCGCGCCGGTCCGAGCTCCCTCGCCG
>DATJVA010000107.1:0-42428 GCA_035502015.1 Thermoplasmata archaeon
TTCCGGTAGAGGAGCCAGAACAGCACCTCGCTATCGTTGACCCCCTTCACTTTCGGCTCGTGGACCCCGAGGAACGGACGGGTCTCTTCCGGAAACGGAATCGCCCCATTGTGGGCAAAGAGCGTGGTGTGGTTCTCGAACGGTTGCGAATTCTCGAGCGCGATCAGCTTCTCGTGGGGGAGCTTCAGCGGATTGCTGGCGTGTCGAAGGTGCCCGAGGATCAGCGTCCCGCGGGCCTCCGCCGCGGTGCGAAGGTAGTGCTCGCGTTCGCCGGTCGAGAACGCCCCCTCCTTCCCCTTCACAACGTGGGCATGCCCGCCTTGAAGGAACCAGCCGATCCCCCAGCCGTCCTTCTGGGCGCGCTCGGGGTCCACGTTCGATTGGGCCAGTAAGGACCGGTCGGAACGGACCAGCCAGGGCTCGGCCGAGCCGGATTGGACCGACAGAAGGCCGAACAAACGGCACATCGATCTGGCACACGCCGGTCCCGTAGATAAGCGTCCGCCGTGCGCGTGGGAATTGCCCCGGATACCGCGATGCGCACAGCGCACGACGGCTTCGCCGGGCCCGTTCGCCCGCCGGAAGCGGTCGGGGAGACCTTCGACGGACCGGGCTCCATCCCGGGGACCCCGCGGACCGCTCCTGTCGCCGGATCTACTGGGAGCGTACGCTACTGGGGCGACTCCGGGGACCCGGTTCGACCAGCCCAGAGAGTTTGGCCTCAGTGCCCCCAGGTTCCCTTCCCGCCGCAGGGACCCCCGCCGTGGTGGCCGCAACCGTGGGCCGGGAAGAAGCAGACGACCGAGGTGATGTCGGAAAGCCGCTGCGTCTCGGAGGCGAACAGTTGGGTGTTCCCGCCGGACGTGAACCCGGCGATTCCCTGGTTCAGGCCACCGGCGACGAAGCCCATGCCCCCGAATCCCCGAAGGTCCTTCGCCGGGAACGCTTCGACCGCTCCCGAGGAGTAGTTGGCCACGAAGAGGACGAAGTGCTGCGGACCGAAGCTGCAGACCGTACCGCAGCTGTCGCCGTGGTGGCCGATTGAGGGGAACGTGACCGCGTTCGCCTCAGACCAGTTCGTGACCGCCGTCACGGTCCCGTCGGGCGCGACCGCGAGGACCTCGCCGAGCGTCTTGGCCGCGATCACGACGTCCCCGCCGTACGGGCCGAAGCTCATCGGGGCGACCGCGGGTCCCCCGATCCGGCTGTGGACCGCCGCGAGCAGCGTGAGGGTGCCCTCCGTACAGTTGTAGAGCCAGACCTTTCCGCCGGGGTCCGAGGTCACAATGAGGTCGTGCTGGAACGTTCCGACCTGGTCGTACGTGAGGCCGAACTCCACCGCGTACTGGGACACCGTGGATAAGGTCGCCAGCAACGTCACGTCGGACCCGCCGTTCGAGATTTCATAGAGTCCTCCGGCGACGACGTCGTAGAGGACGTTGCCCGGGCCCTGAGGATGGCATCCGTGGTGGCCGTGTCCGTGACCGGTGCCCGATCCCTCCGAGAGGCCGTCGTCGCGAACGGGGGACGCGGGCAAGGGTGCGCCGCCTCCGCCGGACGACGCACAGGTCGTGTTGGGTCCTAGCGCGAGGGCACCCTGGTCGCACGCGCTATCGGGAACCGGAACGGTCGCGTAGACGTAGACCTCTCCCGTGGCCGTGATCGCCCAGATCTGGGAGCAGTTGACCTCTCCCTGGGCGAACACCATGGTCGAGTTCGCGGCGATCGCGTCGACCCGGGGGATCGTCGTGAGAACCGTGTAAGGGGGTGACGGGGACGACGGGTGACACGCCGAGGCGACCCCGGTCCCAAGGACCATCAACGCCAGTACGACGATCGCACCGGCCGGTACGAGCATTCGTGTGGTGGCTCTGTTCGTCAACTTCCGCATTCTTTCCCTCCGTCTCGGATTGCTTCCACTCGGAGTCGGCGCGCGCCGAGCGCACGGTCCGACACCGACCCGGCCAACGTGAGGTGCTGTATAACCCATCGGTTCGGCCCGCTCGTGCCAGCCCGAGGCATGGGAGAATCCGTGGCGCCCCACCGACGCGGGCCGAACGGACTTTCCCAGCCGTTAGCAACGCTTTATCCGCCGGTCAGGGCTTGTTTCGACACCAGAGCGCGAACAATGGTAGCGGTCGAAGTGACTCCCGCGGCCCGGGACCAGGTGATCAAGATCATGGAGAAGCAGGGGAAGCCCGGCTCCGCCCTGCGGCTCTACGTCCAGGGCGGGGGATGCTCGGGGCTGACGTACGGGATGTCGTTCGACAAGCAGGAGACCGGTGACGAGGTTGCGTTCCACGACGGAGGGCTCACCGTGGTCGTCGACCGGGCGAGCGCACCGCTCCTCGAAGGGGTCAAGGTCGACTTCCTGCTCGGTCTCGAAGCGTCCGGGTTCAAGATCTACAATCCGAACGCGAAGGAGACCTGTTCCTGCGGGAAGTCGTTCTCCGCGTAACGGAAGTTACCGTCCCTTCAGCCGCGACATCGGGGTTTTATAGCCCACCCCTTGTTGTTCTCTCGGGGACGTCAAGGAGGGCCCCAGGCATGAGCGATAGTGAAATCGGAATCAAAGTGGAAGTCACCAAAGAGGCGCAGGACCAGGTCCGGGGCCTCATGAAGAGCCAGAAGCCCGGCATGGCCGTCCGCGTCTACCTTCAGTCCGGCGGCAGCGGCGGTGGCTGCGGGAGCGGCTGCAGCTGCGGGTCGGGAGGCTGCGGGAGCGGCGGCGGTGGCGGCCCCTCGTTCGGGATGGCGTTCGACAAGCCCCGTAACGGCGACAAGGTCGTGCAGATCGACGGTTTCTCGATCGTTGTCGACGACCTCTCCGCGGAGCTCCTCAACGGCGCTCGGATCGACTATGTCCAGGACCTGAACGTCTCCGGATTCAAGATCACAACGCCGAACGCTCCGGAACCCTCGGGCCACGAGCACGGGGCGGAAGGCGGCGGCTGCGGGTGCGGATCCGGTGGGTGCGGGTGCGGTTAACGCGCCCGGTCCAACCTTTTCCTCTTCTTTCCCCGCGGTCGCGCGGGAACGACCTTTGGAGCGAACCGACGGTCGAGCCAGATCCTCATCTCCCAGGTCCGCTCGAATCCGACACGGTCGTAGACGCGCCGCCCGAACCGCGAGGCGTGAAGCTCCGCGTTCGGGTACCCTGAACGACGGATCTCTCCGAGAAGCTCCTTCACGATCCGTGTCGCGATCCCCCGGCCCCGCCATTCGGGCTCCGTGTACATCGAGAGGATGTAGGGGCTGACGAGCGTCGAGAGCTTCGGGCGGGGCTGGTCCGGACGGTACCAGACGAGACCGCTCGCGACCGGGCCCGTGATCGGAGCCACGGCGACGTATCCTACGAGCTCGCCGGAACGAAGCCGGGGGTGCGCCCAGTCGCGATAGCGGCCATCATGCTCCGCGATCTCGGCCTCCGTTCGGTGACCGATGTCGGACCACATGCGGTGCCGGTGGTCGATGAGGAGCCCGAGGTCGGCGACCGTCGCTCTCCGATACTTCAGCCCGTCCCGAACGGCGGCGTGACGCGCCGGCATCGACCCCGTGTCTCTCCGAACCCGTATAGGCCTGCCGTCGACCGGGTTCGCGCCTCTACGCTCGAATTGCCCGGGCGCGCATGCCGCCCGGAGCGTTCACAGGTGCCAGGTCGGACCTCCGTACCCGTCGGGCAAACGACGCCGTTCCGACCCGCCGAACGGGTCGGGTCGCTCCGACGGAGATCGACCGGCTTTATGGGAGAGGTACCGGTCGATCGCTTCCGCCGCGCTCGTCCCCGCCGACATAGCGTAGACGACCGACTTGCCTCCGGAGGCGAAGACCCCCTCGACATCGGTCATCCAGTCCTCGCGCCGACCGACCGGAAATCCCTGCGCCCCAAACGAGAAGTCGAGCTCGGAGGGAAGCGCGGAGATGTCCGCCTTCTCGCCCGCGGCGATGATCACCGTGTCGCACGGGACCACCTCCTCGGTCCCGGGGACGTTCTCGGCGGTGCGCCGACCGCGCGAATCGGGTGCTCCGAGCCGGGTCGTCACCACCTCGAGGCCCTCGACCTGTCCGGTCCCGAGGATCCGAGTGGGTGAACGCTGAAAGAGGAAGCGAACGCCCTCGACCTCGCCTCCGCCGACCTCCTCCTCTCCCGCCGGCATCTCTTCGCGGGAGCGACGATAGACGACCGTGACGTCCCCTTTTTCGGCGAGACGCAGGCTCGATCGCGCGGCGTCTAGCGCGACGTCCCCACCGCCGATCACGACGATCCTGCGTCCCTTCCGTCCGAGGAGCCCCTCGGGACCTTTGTTCACCGCGAGGAGGAAGGGGAGCGCGTAGAACACTCCCGGAAGGTGCTCGCCCGGGATCCCGAGGGCCCGCGGGTCGGAAGCGCCGATCGCCACATAGACGGCGAGGTATCCTTCCCGGAGCAGACTTTCCGGTGTGAAGTCCGTCCCGGCAGTCTTACCGAGCACGAACGTGACGTCCAGGTTGCGGTACCGCGCGAGGTCGCGGTCGAGCTCGTCGCCCTCAAGATGGTACTTCGGGATCGTGTCGACCTGGCCCCCGAGGAACGGCTCCTTCTCGTAGACGGTCACCGAGTACCCGCGCAGCGCGAGCTCCCACGCGGCCATCAGCCCCGCGGGCCCGCCCCCCACGACCGCGACGCGTTCGTGCTTCGGAGCGCTCGGTACGTACAGGAGGTCTGACTTTCCGAGCTCGAGCGCCGCTCGCTTCAGGTGACGGATCGCGATCGGTACCCCGCGGGCGCCCATCACGCAGTCCTCCTCGCAGTAGTGGTAGCATGTCTTGCACAGCACGGTCGCGAGCGGGTTCTCGAGCACCGTGAGCCGGGCCGCGTCGTCGAACCGGCGCTGGGCGATCAGCGAGATGTATCCCCGGCAGTCCTGGGTGATCGGGAACGCCTGCACACAGAACGGCATCGCGCACTGGAGGCAGCGCTGGGCCTCGAGGACCGCCTCCTCAGGGGAGTACGAGCGAAGGATCTCGCCGAACCCCGCCCGCTCGTCACGCGACTCCTCGGGGACCGGGGTTCGTTGGTAGCGAGACTCCTCGTCCGTCATCGTCGTCGCGCGTGGCGTTCGGGGCCGCATGCCGGCACTTCGCTTAGGCCTTCGCTCCCTTCGGATTTCGAGTTGCGCGGCGGCCCGGCGGAAGTTCGACCGCGGTCGGGTTGGCACCCGGTTGATGTGGGGGCATGCGATGGTCTCCTCGACCTCGAGCGCCTCGACGCCGCGAACATGGACGACCACCTACCTCTCCGGCAGCTGGCCTGGGACCGCTACTGGTCAGAGGTCTATCGAGCGGGGAACGAGCGACCGGGCGCGTTCACCCGCTGGTCGGAAAGGATTCTCCGGACCTCACACGCTAGGACGGTGGTCGACCTGGGGTGCGGGCCGGGCCGAGACCTGTGCTTCCTACTGACCCGGGGGTTCTCCGTGGTCGGGGTCGACATCTCCTCCGTCGCGACCGGCCTGGCCGCGAAGGCCGTATCCCGGCTGCCCCCCGAGGTCGCCGAGCGAGGCCGGGTCGTTCACGGCGAACTCCTGGACTTTCTCGCAACCCTGCCGCCCGGGTCCGTCGATGCGGTGCATGCGTCGGCCACCTACCAGGGACTCTCCGACGACGAGGCGGTGAAGGTGTTCCGCGAGATTCATCGGGTCCTGGGGCCGCGCGGTCTGCACCTCTGGTCGGTACGAACCGACCGCCACACCGGTGGCCGTCGACCCGCATCGGTCCCGCCGAACTTTGCGGGCCTTGGGTTCACCGTGCCGCTCCGATTCTTCGCCCGCGACGAGGTGGAGCGATTGACCGCGACGCTCTTCGATCACCTCGAAATCGTCGAAACCCCCGAACCTTCATCGTTCCGTATCGCCGACCGCAAGTCGATCGGGAGCGGTGGCAGACCACCCTGAAGGGACGAAGCGAACTGCCCGGCTCGACCCGGACCGCGGTCCTCGAAACCGTGGAGTGGGCCCGGACGGATTTGAACCGTCGACCGACCGGTTATGAGCCGGTCGCTCTAGGCCGGACTAAGCTACGGGCCCATCGACGACGGTGAAGGGGAGGCGCCGCCGAGCGGAGTTTGGGGGCGGCGGTAGCGCACCGCCGTCCTTTCGAACCGCTGACCTTTCGGTTAACAGCCGATCGCTCTGCCGCTGAGCTACGGCGGCACCGGGGGTGCCGAGCCGACATCGCGCTAATAGCCTTTCCGGCTCGAGGGCGGCCGGTTCTCGTGCTCGACCGCCCGGCTCCTGAGGTGCTCGATGACCTTGTTCATCCGGTCGAGCGACTGGTTCAGGTTCGCCCAGAACTCCTTCGACTTGTCGGTGATCACCGCGCCGTCGGCGGACGGCTGGATGACCCCTTCCCGTTCGAGGAGGTGAAGCGAGTACCGGGTCTTGTGGATCGGAAGGCGGAGCGCCTCGCTGAGCCGTATGATCCCTATCGGAGGGCTGTTGGCAAGCTTCTCGAGGATGTCGACGTTACGAGCGAGCAGGTCGAGTTCCTCCTCGATCCGCTCGACCAGATGGACCGGCTCCTCGTCCTCCGCGCCCTCGACGTCAAACGCGCGGACCCCTTCCTTCTCACCGGGCATAAGACGACCCCCGAACCTGGGAACGCTTACTTGAACATTGTTAGCCCGGCCGTACCACCGGACCTGGGCAGAGAGGTACGGGCCCGCCGGGATTCGAACCCGGGTTTGAGGCTCCGGAGGCCTCCGTGATATCCAAGCTATACTACGGGCCCTCGCGTCGCATTCGACGCGGCACCGTATTTAGGTGCTTGCCCGGACCGAGACGCTTCTCACGCACTGGAAGTCGATCAAACTTCCGGGCGTTCCGAGCGGAAGGCGCGGCCAAGGGGGGGTGTGACCTTGGTCTCGCTTCGCCCGCCGAACCGTCCGTTCGGCATCGCGTCGACGCGGGTGGGAACGGACGGACCGCGGGCGTCGTGCCCGGCCCCGCGCTACCGACCGGGGCCCACGAACCATTTCAATAGGACCTGATTGCACCCGCGACCACCGGGAGAGCACCGTGATCTCGTTCATCACCCCGATGCGACGGTTCGACGAGAACCACGTCAACCGCATCCGGGCGATGCTTCCGAAGGGCTGCGAGTTCATCGTCGTCACCGTGCCCGGCGGCGCGGCCCACGCGAAGAACATCGGCGCGAAGGTCGCGACCGGAGATGTCCTCGTCTTCGTCGACGACGACATCCAGCTCGTCACCCACTGGGAGTGGGACGAGTGGCTCCGTCGGGACTGGGACTTTGCAATCGCCGAGACGTACTGGCCCGCGCCGTCGGCGAACACCTTCATGATGCGGGCGGAGGCCACGATGTTGAACGTGCTCACCGCGGTGTTCCGCTACAAGCTGTTCATGACGGGGTTCGCCGCGGTCCGCCGGAAGACGTTCGAGGCGGTGGGCGGCTACAACGAGTCCGTGGTCTTCGAAGAGCACGTCATCTCGCTCGACTTCTACCGTCGGCACTTCCGGGGCACCCGGCTGCCGGTCCGCGTGAAGGTGCTGCGGCGCTGGCACGGCTGGAGCCCGGGCAACGACGTGACGAGCCGGGGAAAGGAGCACCCACCTCCCCAACCCGGTGAGGTCGTGGTGCTGAGAACCTAGGACGGACTTCGACGCCCGGGGGTGCGACGGCCGGGCGCGGTGCTACGCCTTGCCGGCCTTTCCGCGGGACGGCGGGGGAGCCTTCGACTCAGAGTAGCCGCACTTTCCGCACGAACGCCGATCCTTGTGGTCCGCGAGGAACGTTCCGGGTCCGCACTTCGGGCACGACTTGTGGGTGCGGGTCAGGGCATCGCCCTTGACGTCGTAGAGACCGACGCGCGCCTTCGACGTGGGAGCTCACTCCTTCTTCTCGGCGGCGGGCGCCGGAGCCGGCGCCTCAGCGGCGGGCGCCGTGGCAGGTGCCTCGGCCGCCGCCGGGGCGGGCCCCTTCGTCGGTTTCTCCTTGAGACCGTTTCGTACCAGGATGTGGCTTCGTACGATCGCCTTGGCCGCTTCGGAAGTATCGTAGACCGTCGCGTCCCCGCGGGTGACGGCCGTGCCGTACCGGGCGTTCATTCGCTCGATGATCACCCGGTCCTTCGGGGCCTTGACGAGCTTTGAGAGCTCCCCGCGCACCGCATCCCGCGTCGGGGTGGCGGCGGTCGCGTGCGCGACCTCGAACCGGAGTTCGTGCCGCTTCATCAGCGGGTTCGATTTGTCCTCGAGGATCCTAACTTCCACGGTCGATTCTCCGAAGCTCCATTTGCGCGATGAGATGCCGTACGTGCTCCTTCGACACCGCGTCGACGCGGACGAAGGAGACCCCCGCACCCGGGATTCCGTATATAACTGTGGCCCCGGCGGGGAGCGACTCGACGAGCGCGAGGGAGCCGAGGTCCTCCTCGCCGTCGACCTCGATGAGGCCTCCGCCCGAAGCGACGAGCTCGCGGACCGCGGCCCGGAGCCCCTCGGTGAGCATCCCGGCAGGATTACGGACTTGGACCCTACGTCGGGCGGCGAGGGACCGGAACGCTTTCGGGTCGACCGACTCGTTCCGACGGGTCTTGAAGTCGACGATCCCGACGAGGGGCGGGTGGCCGAGCTCGATCGCGCGGGCGGTCACGCGGTCGCCGCACGCACCGAAGGTGCCGAGCGCCCGGACCCGACGGTCCGCGTCGGTCCCGGAGTAGACCGGACCGTACCGCTCCGCGAGGGTCGCGCGGAGCGCTTCGGGGACCGCCCAGGCGCGCTCTTCACTTGACGCGGAGCGCGTACCGGCCCGCGGCATGGATCCCCATCTTGCGCGCGATCTCCGACTTCTCCGGGTCGATGACGATGAGATACCCCTGCCACTCGCGGGAGACCTCGCCGCCGCACCGGGGGCACTTCGCCTGGTCGGTGATGGAACTGCAGCTCTTGCACGCTTTGAGGTTGATCATGGTCGGTTCGTTGGTTGGTCAGGTCAGCTCGCGGTCGCCGGTTCTTTCGCGGCGGCCTTCGCGCCCGCGCCCTTCTTGGACGGCGCAGCGCTACCCTTCTTCGCGGCGGCGTCCGACTTCTTGTGGGCCTCCTGGATCCACTCGAGTCGTCCGAGCGCCGGCTGGCGCATCGTCAGGCCGATGCGGCTGTCGCGGGGGGAGATCTCCGAGAGCGAAAGGGACACGACCCGGGCCCGGACCTTGTAGCCGACCTTGAGGTCCTTCTTCGACTCGATCCCGACGAGCCGCTGGTTGTGCTCGTCGATGTTGACCCGGTCGTCCATGATCTGCGAAACGTGGAGCAGCCCGTCGAGCGGACCGAACCGTACGAAGGCCCCGAACTTCCGGATCTCGACGACCATTCCCTCGACGACCTCTTGGATCTCGGGGCGGAACAGGAGGGCCTCGTATTCGACCTCCTGGTAGACGCCGCCGTCGCCGTGGATGATGTGACCCTCGCCGACCGGGGTCACGTCCCGGATCGTCACGGCGACGCTCTGCCCGTCGACGAGCTTCCCCTCGAACTGCTGCTGGGCGAGCTCCGTCAGCACGTTCGCGAGGTCGGGACCGAGGCGCTGGGGCGGGATCCGAACGACGTCCCGCCGGTGGTCGAGATAGTACATGTGCCGCGCGCGAGCGGGGGGGTCTATAAGATTCTTGGGGTCAGCCTCGGGAGCGCCGCCGAGCGTGAGCGGCGGTGCGCACGGCGGCCACCACGAAGCCGTGACCCGTCTCGAGAACCCCCGGCCGACGGCCGACGCGCTCCTCGAGCTCGATCAGGTTCTGCCAGGCGACCCGGTCGCGCCGGGCGAGCGTGGTGAGGCGCTCGCGGAAAGCCCCGATCGGTGCGAGGGCCATCCGGTCGACCGGGCGGAACCCGGTCCGGGCCAGGACCGCCTCCACGGCGGGAACCGTGTAGAAGTCGAACTCGAAGAAGCCCATCCGCTCGGGGGCGTACGGCTGGTGGCCTCGCTCCTTCGCCTGAAGGATCCCGTCTAGGAAGTAGTACTCCGGGTCCCGGAGGATGCGGAGGAGGAACCTCTGCCGGGCCGCGGCCTCGAGGAACTCGGTCGCAGAAGCCGCGGGCGAGGCAACGTCGAGGACCAGGACTCCTCCGCTCCGGAGCACGCGTGCGAGCTCCGTCAGGAGCGCGTCCCCACCCCGACCGGAGAAGCCGAGGATGTTCCCGTAGACGACGGCGGCGCGGAAGGCCCCGTCCTCGAACGGGAGATGCTCGCCGGCTCCGCGCACGCGCCGAAGCGCTCCGGACCGCGGGCGCCCCGTCGTGCGCCGACCCAGCGCTCTCAGCATCGGGAGGCTCAGGTCGACCGCGACCACGCGCGCCCCGGAGGTGAGGACCTGGGGGGTGAACCTCCCGGGGCCCGGCCCGAGCTCGAGCACCCACCCGGGACCCTTCGGGAGATGACGCAGCAAGAACCGATGTCGGAGCTCCCGCGCGAGCACCCTCCACGCGGTCCCCGTGTAGCGGCGCCACTCCCGCTGGACCCGCGCGTCGAACGCCTCACGGACCCGACGGCGCCGTTCGGAACCCGACGGGCGGGTGCGCGAGCGCGCGCGGACCTTCGTACGGTAGCGCGGTAGCACGCTCGCTCCACGGGAGCGGAGGGGATAACCCCGCTCCGCGGGAACTCGCTTCCGCCTAGCCCCGAGTGAGGCCGAGCGCCTGGTCGGTCTTCTCGATCGATGCGCGACCGTCGCTCTCGAGCATAAGGGAGGCACGGATCGCGTCGATGTTCTCTGGCACGACGATCGACTCCTGGTGGATCGCCTGGAAGAAGTAGGCGTCCCGGTTGTCGAGGCGGAACCCTTCCTCCCAGACGACGTTCTCCATCATGTCGTTGAACCCGAGGCCGCGGTCTCGGGCATACTCCATCACCTGCGGCGTCCCGTCCACATGCTCCCAGGGCGCGAAGACCCGGAAACGCGGGCTTTGACGGAACGTGTTCGTGACCTCGGCCGCGTTCTGCGGTGCGCGCGTCAGGCGGACATGGTTCACGTGAACGTGCATAAGGGTCGTCGGGACCACGACGGCGAGGGTCGCGATGTGAAGGTCCGGAAAGATCGTCAGCACGTCCGGGCCGTGGTGGGACGGCAGCTGGAACGTCGGCATGACGCCGTTGATCGGTCCCTTCTTCGTCTCGGCCGGGTCGGCGGCCCGCCGCACGAGCGTGACCTCCCAGTGGTCGACTCCCCATCCCTCGCGCAGTACCGCGGCCGCGCGGGCGATGCCCGTTGTGTTGCACGAGACGACCCTCAGGGTGCGCTTACCGAGGCAGGCGGCGTAGTTCCCCAGCGCGTTGAACGACGCCTCGGCGACGTCCGCCTTCTCTCCCCCTTGGAAGATCGCGCGCACCCCGGCGGCCTCGTAGAGCTTTTTGTTCTCGCGCCCGACCTTGTCCGGCGCGGCATCGACGACGATATCGACCTTCCCGAGGAGGTCGTGGATCGTCCCGGCGACAGGGAGCCCGGCCGCCTGGAACTCTTCGGGCTTGCCGGCCCCGGTGATGTAGAGCGGGTACCCCTTCTCCCTCGCGCGCCGGGCCTCGTAGCTCGGTCGCGTCTTCGCGACCCCGACGAGCTCCATGTCCGGCTGCTTCGCGACCGCGTCGGCGACCCGCTTTCCGATCGTACCGAACCCGTTGATGGCCACGCGAACCCGCACGAGTCCCTCCTCCCACGCGGTCGAAGTTCCGGGAGGTTAAAGGAGCTGCCGCGCAAGGCGGCGAGCGCGGCTAGGCTAAATCCCGGCGCGCCCGTCGGAGAGCGATTGCTATGGATTTCCAGCTGAGTGACGAAGAGCAGGCGTTCCAGGAGGCGGTCCGGCGCTTCGGAGACAAGGTCCTCCGGACGAACGAGGAGAAGATCGACACCGAGGGACGGATCCCGGACGACGTCCTCCACCAGATGGCGGAGCTCGGCCTCCTCGCCATGCCCGTCCCGGCCGAGTACGGTGGCATGGGCGCCTCGTCCGTCCTGACGGAGCTCGCCGCCGAGGAGATCGGACGAGGGGACGCCTCCATGGCGACGGCCGTCTTCTTCCTGCTCGAGGCCGGCTGGTCGACCGTGTTCTCGCTCCACGGAACGGAGGAGGCCAAGAAAGAGGTCCTGCCGCCCGTCTGCGCCGGAAAGGCGTTCCTCGGGATCGCGAGCACCGAGCCGACCGGGGGAAGCGACCTCGCCGGGATGCACACGACCGCCCGGAAGGACGGCGACTCGTTCGTCCTTCACGGCGAGAAGTCGTTCATCTCGGGGACCGAGGAAGCGAAACGGCTCGGAGGTGGCCACCTCACTCTCGCAAAGGACCCGGCGGGCGGGTTCAACTTCATCTACGTCCCGACGAACACCGAAGGGATCACGACCCAGCGGTTCCACAACATGGGCCGGATGGGGATATCGACCGGTGGGCTCACCTATCAGGACGCCCGCGTCCCCGCGAAGTACCTCATCGGAAAGCCGGGGAAGGGGTTCGGGCTCGCGATGGGCGGCTTCTCGGTCGCCCGCGTGTACGTTGCCGCCGCCTGCATCGGTGCCGGGGAACGCGCGCTCGAGACCGGCATCAAGTACCTCCGGGAACGCGAGGTGTTCGGTCAACCGCTCGGTAAGTTCGAGGCCCCCCAGTTCGAGCTCGCGGACCTCTGGACCGAGCTCGAAGCGGTCAAGTGGCAGGTCCGTCGGGCGGCCTGGCTGCACGACAAGTACACGCTCAAGGGCGACACGTCGCACCGCCCCGAGGTCGACCGGGTCGTCTCGTCGGTCAAGCTCGCTGCCCCGCAGATCGCCTTCGAGTGCGTGAAGCGGGTCATGATGTGGCACGGGGCGTCCGGCTACACGAAGGACGTCGGCCTCGAGCGCGGCCTGCGGGGGATCATGTCGTACATCGTCGGCGCCGAGGGCGCCCTCAACATCATGCGGATCATCCTCGGCCGCGAGCTCCTCGGGAAGGAGTTCCTGCCGTACCGGCAGTAGGGGTCCCCGCGCGCGATGGCGGTTCGTCGGTCCCCACGGGGTACGGCGATCGACGAACGGCGGTTCCACCACTGGCTTGCCCGTGAGCTCCCGGCGGGCCACGGCGGGCTCCTCCCCCTCGGCGACGACGCAGCCGCCGTTCGACCCCCTCCGGGGACCGTGGCGGTACTATCGATCGATTCTCTTGTGGAAGGGACCCATTTCCGGCCCGAATCTCCGCCGGACCGGGTCGGTGCGGCCGCGGCCGCCGTCAGCCTTTCTGACCTGGCGGCGAAGGGGGCTGACCCGACCGCCCTGCTGCTCGCGATCGTTGTCCCGGTCGGAACTCCCGAGGAGTGGGCCCGGTCGGTGGCCCGAGGCGCGGAGAGGATGGCGCAGCGGTACGGGATGGCTCTGGTGGGAGGGGACACGAAACCCGGTCCGGTGCGTACCGTGGTGAGCAGCGTGGTCGGATGGGCCCGCGAAGGCGCGCTCGCTCCCCGTTCGGGGGCGAGGCCGGGGGACCTCCTCGCCACGACGGGCACGGTGGGACGGGGCGGGGCTGCCGCCGCCCGGCTCTTCCGAACGAAGCGACCCGACCGCGGAGCGCTCGTCGAGATGCTCGCGGTCCGACCCCGGGTGGCGGAGGGAGCCGCTCTCGCCCGATGGGCCCATGCGATGCTCGACACCTCGGACGGTCTGGCCGAGGCGGCCCGGCTCCTTGCGGAAGCGAGCGGGGTCCGTGTCGAGGTGGAGTGGGATCGGCTGCCATTGTCCCGGGCTCTTCGCGAATCGACGCTCTCCGTGTCGGAGCGACGGCGCCGCGCCTTCTACGGGGGCGACTACGAGCTGCTCCTCAGCCTGCCGGCCCGAAGTTTCCCGGCGGCCCACAAGGCGGTACGCCGTGCCGGCGGTCGGTTGACCGCGATCGGACGGGTCACGGCCGGCCGGGACGCCTGGCTCGTCAGCGGCCGCCGGGCCCGCCCGATGCCTCCGGCCGGGTGGCGTCCGTTCGCCCGTCGGGGCCTCCGTCGTCGCTGACGAGCGTACTCGTCTGATGTCGACACCGTGTGCTACCCTCGCATTCTCCACGTCAGCCATAAGTATCAGGAACCCGACTCTGGCACTTGCCCGGAGGTTTCGGGTATGGTGAACACTGGTTCAGTGGCAAATCCGTTTGAGACGGCGAAGAAGCAGGTCGACATCGTTGCGGACCTTCTCGGTCTCGACAGCGGGATGCGGGAGGTCCTCAAGCACCCGAAGCGGGAGCTCACGGTCAATTTCCCGGTCCGAATGGACGATGGGTCGTACCGAGTGTACACGGGATACCGGGTCCAGTACAACATGGCCCGCGGACCCTGCAAGGGCGGGATCCGCTACCACCCGCAAGTCTCCCTCGACGAGGTCCGGGCGCTCGCGGCGTGGATGACCTGGAAGTGTGCGGTCGTCAACATCCCTTACGGCGGTGCGAAGGGCGGCGTCATCTGCGACCCGAAGCACATGTCGAAGGGCGAGCTCGAGCGGCTCACCCGCCGGTACACGACCGAGATCTCGGGGATCATCGGGCCCGAGCGCGACATCCCGGCGCCGGACGTCTACACGGACGGCCAGACGATGAGCTGGATCATGGACACGTACTCGATCCTAAAGGGCTACTCCGTCCCCGGCGTGGTGACAGGAAAGCCGATCGCCCTCGGCGGCAGTGAAGGCCGCGGGGAAGCGACCGGACGCGGCTGCGCGTACACGATCCGTGAGGCGGCGAAGGATGCGGGCGTCCGCGTGAAGAACGGGACGGTCGCGGTCCAGGGATTCGGGAACGCGGGCAGCGTCGCCGCGAACCTGCTCAACGACGAGCAGGGCGCGAAGATCGTCGCGGCCTCCGACTCGAAGGGCGGGATCTACAAGGCGGACGGGTTCAACCCCCACGCTCTCGAGGAGCACAAGGCGAAGACCGGCTCGGTGGTCGGCTTCCCCGGTGCCAAGACGATCTCGAACGAGGAGCTTCTCGAGCTCAAGGTGGACATCCTGGTCCCCGCGGCGCTCGAGAACCAGCTCACCGCGAAGAACGCCGACAAGGTCAACGCCAAGCTCATCGCCGAGGCGGCGAACGGCCCGACCCTCCCCGAGGCGGACTCGATCTTCTTCCAGAAGAAGATCACCGTTCTCCCGGACATCCTCGCGAACGCGGGCGGTGTGACCGTCAGCTACTTCGAGTGGGCCCAGGACATCCAGGGGTACTTCTGGCCCCTGAACGAGGTCAACTCGCGGCTCGAGCGGATCATGGTCCAGTCGTACTCGGACGTCCATAAGGTCGCGACCGAGCGCAAGGTGCACAACCGGACTGCGGCGTACGTGCTCGCCATCCAGCGGGTCGTCGACGCGATCAAGGTGCGGGGCATCTACCCGTAAGAAGGGAGCGAAGAAGAGAAAGGGCGGGGCGGGGTCGACCTCGATCGATGGTCGACCTCCCCCGCTGCCGACGGACGACGTGGGCCGACGTCGACGAGTGGGCCGACCGGCTGGCCGGCCAGATCCGGGCGGCGTCGGCCGTTCCCGAGACGATCGTCGCGCTCACCCGCGGCGGGTGGGTCCCGAGCCGGCTCCTGAGCGACCGGCTTGGGGTGAAGCGGCTCGTCTCGCTGCGCGCCCAACACTGGGGCGTCACGGCGACCCCCGATGGGAAGGCGCAGCTGACCGAGGGCCTCAGCGGCCCGGTGGACGGCCAGAAGGTCCTGGTCGTCGACGATATCACCGACACGGGGGAGAGCCTCGCCCTCGCATCGACCCACGTGGCGGAACAGCATCCCACGCGCCTCGAGACCGCGGCCTGCCTCCACATCGCCTCCTCGAAGTTCGTTCCCACGTACTACGCCGAGGAGATCCCCCGGACGGGATGGGTCTGGGTCGTCTTCCCGTGGAACTACTGGGAGGACCTCGCCGCGCTCGCGACCCGTGCGGTCGAACTCGGCCGGGGGGTAGAGAAGGTCCAGGAGACCCTGCGCAACCGTTCGGGCCTCGATGTTCCGCTCGCGGACCTCGAGCGGGTCGCCCAGTTCGTCCCTATCCGATAGACGCGGGCGCGCGGGGCCGCCCGCGCGAGGCGCGGGTTCAGGTGGTCGGGTCGGGCACCGACCGGCGGGCCACCGACCGGAAGTATTGCTGGAGGACCCCGGCTCCGATACCGAGGCCGAAGCCGGCCGCGATGAGTCCGATGACGAGCGCGAGCTGGGGGATCGGGGGAGTGTTCTCGAGGTACCGGACGAGGTAGATGATCCCGTAGCTCACGCAGGCGATCCCGAAGATAGAGACCGTCGCGACCGCGAACGTCCGGGGCCATCGACCCCGCGAGAAACGGCGGCGGATCGCGCGGCCGCTCTCCCAGATGAGGGCGGCGACGATCCAGTAGAACAGCCCGGACTCGATGAAGAGGAGGATCCGGGTGATGATGGGCTGCGAAATGTTGGCGTAGTAGGCATTGTAGCCGGTAAGGAACCCGACCCCGACGAGCGCGACCGAGAAGAGGCCGAAGCCGAATGCGACCGATCCCTGTCGAATGTCGGTCGACGCGGACCGGATCGAATCGATGAACGCCTCGTCGATGTCGAACGTCCAGAAGATCAAGTAGATCCCGAGGACGATCACGAGCCCGATCACCCCCCACAAGAGGACGTCCCCCGCCGCGGCGATCCCGAGGATCAGTAGGACGAGAGCAACCGGTAGGATCGTCTTCGCTCGTAGCTTCGGGTCCTTCATCGCCCGGACGAGCGTGTAGTACGTCGATTCGATGCTCGCGGCCTGTCGAACGTAGACGCGACGCACGCCGTCGATCTTGACGCGCGACGCCAGGATCGGGAATAGGTATTCGTCCTCCGCACCGTCGCTGACCAGGTACGCGGAGTCCGCGTGCACCTGGGCGAGGACATGGTCGAACTGGTCAGAGATCCGGCGGTCGGAGAGGATACCGACCTTTGGTGAGCCCGTCAGGATGCACGCCTCGGCGTCCTCGCCCGCTCCTTTGAGCTCGTCCATGAGGGCGACGGTCGCGAAGATCGCGTTCGTGTCGGAGTCTTCCGGGTCGACGGTCGCAAGACGCACGGCAGCGTCGATCAGCGCGGAGCGGCCGACCACCGGCCCGGCGACCGAGGCCTTGCGGCCCAGGTCGTCGTCTCGGTCGATGCAGACGACGAGGCGCATGGCCCGACTTACATGGCAGAGACTCAGCTTAACAGCTTGCGTCAACAGGTGTCGACTTGGACCGCTCTCGCCGCCCGGTCGCGGTCACCGAACGGCGGGCGGGTGTAGCGCGGCCCTCGCGACGGCCCAGAAATCGTGCGGGCCCGAGGCTATACCCTTATACTCCCGGGGTCCCCCTTGCCTCCCTCCGCATGCCCGACCTGCCGGACAAGAAGGCCGCGTTCATCGACTGGTACCTGGCCGTCGTGGACGCCGCGAACCTCACCGACAAGCGCTACGGCGTGAAGGGGATGAACGTCTGGACCCCGTACGGCTTCCTTGCTCGCCGCCACCTGGACGAGGTGATGGTCCGCGAGATCGAGGCGACCGGGTCATCCCCCGTCGAGTTCCCCGCGCTGATCCCGGCCAACGAGTTCGCGAAGGAGAAGGAGCACATCAAAGGGTTCGACGCGCAGGTCTACTGGGTCACTAAAGGAGGTCTTTCCGACCTCGACATCCCGCTCGTCCTCCGGCCGACGAGCGAGACCGCGATGTACCCCATTTTCGCCCTCTGGGTCCGCTCCCACCGGGACCTGCCGCTCAACGTCTACCAGATCGTCAACACGTTCCGCTACGAGACGAAGACGACCCGACCGTTCCTCCGAGTCCGGGAGATCCACTTTTTCGAGGAGCACACCTGCCAGGCCGACGAGGCGGCCGCGGATCGAAGGGTCCGATCGAACCTCGACGCGTTCGCCCGAATGGCGACCGCCTTCGCCCTCCCGTACGTCGCGGTGCGCCGGCCTGACTGGGACATATTCCCGGGGGCCGCATATTCGGTCGCCTTCGACATCCCGGTCGGTTCCGGCCGGACGCTCCAGATCGGGAGCGTCCACCACTACCGGGAGAACTTCAGCGGTCCCTATGGCATCCGGTACGAGGACTCCGACGGGACCCAGCGTCTCGTGCACCAGACGACGTTCGGCCTTTCGGAGCGACTGCTCGGCGCCATCGTCGCGGTCCACGGCGATGCGAAGGGAGCGGTCTTTCCCACCGCGATCGCCCCATACGAGGTCGTGGTCGTCCCTATTCCGAGCGCGGGGGCAGGCCCTGGACCCGAGTCGACCGCCGCGGAGGTTGTCGAGCGTCTCGCGAAGCACGGCCGACGCGTCCACCTGGACTCCGGGGACGAGCGCCCGGGAGCGAAGTACTACCGGTGGGAGCTCCAAGGGGTCCCGCTGCGGCTCGAGATCGGCCGGCGCGAGGCGACGGCCCGGACGGCCACGGCCGTCGATCGGCTCGGACGTAAGGAGATCGTGGCGCTCGGCACGCTCGAGGCGGACGTCGACCGCCGGCTCGAGGAGTTCGACCGGGCGCTCTACGACCGCGCCCTCGCGAGCTACCGGGAGGAGTTCCGGGTCGTCCGGTCGCTCGATGAGCTGAAGGGATTCGCGCATGTCGCGATCATCGCCTGGTGTGGCAAGGAAGAGTGCGGTCACTCCGTCGAGACCGCGCTCGAGGGCGGCCTCCTCGGAACCCCGGAGAGCGCACTTCCGCTCACGCTCGACGTTCCGAGCCAGTGCATCGTATGCGGTTCTGCGGACGGCGCGCGCTGGGCGCTCGCCGGTCGACAGCTATAGTCCGTGCCCCGGTCAGGGCGGCGGAGCGGGGGGCGCTGGCGGGTTCGGCAGGACGAGCCACATGCCGGCGAGCCCGAAGAGGAGCATGGTGATCACCACAGCGTACTCGCCGTTGTCGACCCAGACTCCGAAGGCGACGCCCCACCAGACGTAGAGAGCGACCGCCAACACGACGAGGGTCGCGAACCCCCAAAAGGAGACGCGCCGGGTGATCGACATGCTCCGGACGCGAGGCGCGGGAGCGGAGGGCGTGCTCGGTTCGGCGCTCGCCATGGTGCGCCGCCGACCTTGGGCGCGTTAGATAACCCTTGCGGGAGCGCCGGGGACCGGGACCCGTCCCACCGCCCTCCATCGGCAGGGGTTTAATCCCGACCGAAGAGTAACTTGGAGCGATGGCCGACCCGGGAGCTGGCGAACGACGTCCCGGAGCCACCCCGGTACCGTCGCTCGAGTCGCTCACGGCCGAACAGCATCGGATCGTGGCGTACGCGAGCGCGATCGGCTCGGACTTCGACTTCGCGCTCCTTCGCGGAGCGATGGGCATGGAGGAGGAAGCGCTCGCGGAGGAGATCGAACGCCTGGTCCACCGCGGCGTGTTCGTCGAACGCGCCGGCGGCGAACGGTTCGCCTTCGCCGAGGAGGAGTATCGGGCCCGGATCTACCGGTCCCTCACCGAGAGCCGACTCCGGGTCCTCCACCGCAAGATCGGCGAAGTGCTCGAACGCTCGCATCCCAACCCCGACCTCGCCGTGCTGACGGAGCTCGGGCGGCACTACTTCCTCGGCAAGGTGCCGTCCAAGTCCTACGAGTACAACCGTCGGGCCGCCGAGGCCGCCCGAGCGGCCGGAGAGCCCGAAGTGGCGACCCACCATCTCGAACGGGTGCTCCTCGACCTTGCTTCGCTTCCGGGAGACCACTGGAGCGAGCAGGCCCAGATCGCCGAGAATCTGGGGGACCTCTACTACTCGCTCGGCAACTTCCGCGAAGCGGACCTGAGGTTCACGGAGGCGCTCGAGCGGCTGGGGACCGAAGCGCCCCGGGTCCGCGCCCGCCTCTTGCTCGCCCGAGCGGAGGTGGCGCGGGAGACCCTCGACCTCGATGCGAGCGTCACGCGGGGCACGGAGGCTCTGCGGCTCTTCGAGGACGCCCGAGACCGCACCGGGATGGCGCAGTCCCACCGGCTGCTGTCGCGCATCGCGTTCCGCCGTGGAGCGTACCGGGAGTCGCTGGACGAGTGCCTCCAGGCGCTCGACCTCCTCACCGATAGTCACGAACCTCGGCCCCTCGGGAGCCTCGCCATCGATATCGCGAACGCCTTCTCGGAGCTGGGTCCCGATGTCCGCGAGGAGGCGGTCCTCTGGTACGAGCGGGCGGTGGACCGCCTCCGCCGTCCCGGCGACGAGGACGAGCTGGCGCGCGCGTACCTGAACCTCGGCACGACGGTCGGCGAACAGCACCCCCAAGAGGGGCTAGAGTTCCTCGACAAGGCCGCCGAGATGGCCGAGGTCGCCCACGACAGTCGCTCGGCCGCCCGCGCCCTGGTCGCGAGCGCGGAGCTGCGGCTCTCGCTCGGTCAGATCGACGACGCGGAGCGGGACAATGAGCAAGTGGGACGTCTTCTCGAGCACACCGCGGACGAGCTCGGACGCGGCTGGGTCGAAGTGAACCGCGGGTCGATCGCCGAACGCCGGGGCCTCTGGGAGGAGGCCGAACGGGCGTACGAATCGGCGGTCGAGATCTGCCGACGGCACGAGCTTCCCGCGGACGAGGCCGAGGCGGCGTACCGTCTCGCTCGATTGCGCCACAAGACCCGGGACCTCGACGGGGCCCGACGGGCCTACACGATCGCCTCCGACCTCGGGCTTCCCGAGCTGCGACCGTACCTCGCCCCCGCGTTCTTCGAGCTTGGAGAGCAGCTCGGCGTTGTCCCGCCGACGAACCGGGCTTCGACGGCCCCGGCCGCGGGCGGTTCCTCTCGCCCCGCCGACGGACCAGCATTTTAAAGGACGAACGCGCTGGATTCTCCGATGATTCCGACGCGTGCCGCGCGAGGCCCGGCCCCGCCCCCGGTCTTTGGACGGGAAGAGGTCCTCGAGGAGGCGGACCGCCTGCTCGAGCGGACCCAGGACGGCGCCGGTACTGGCCTTCTCCTGGTCGGGCCGGGCGGCGTAGGTAAAACACGGATCCTCAACACGCTGGTCGAACGGGCCTCGAAGCGAGGGTTCACTGTTCTCACCGGTCGCGCCCTCCCCGAAGAGCTGCCGCCCGCGTTCTCGTTGCTGCGCGAGCTTCTCGAGTCCGAGAAGAGCCCGGCCGATAGCGTGCCTACCTCCCTCTGGGCGGCACCGCGTCTCCCCCCTCCTCCGATGCCCGGCGCATCGCGGAGCCGGGGGGGCAGTTCGAGCTCCTCGCCGTCCGCGGACCTGGACCAGACCCTGGCGCCCACAGCGCTCACCGTCGTGGACGGTCTCGGCACGGGCCGGGAGGAGCTGTTCGCACGCCTCGAGCAGCACCTGCTGGAACGCGCCCAGGACCGGCCGATGCTGATCGCTGTTGACGACCTCCATTTCGCGGACAGCTCAACGCTCGAGTTCTTCCACCTGTTCGCGAGCGAGTTCCCGAAGCGGCGGATCGCCTTCGTGGCGACCCTCGCCGATTCGGCGGACCTCCCCGAACGGACCCGCGATGCGGTCGAGACGCTCTCCGGCGCGGCCAGCGTCCTCACGATGCCGGTCCGGCCGCTCAACGTGGTCGAGGTGGAGGACTTCGTTCGGTGGATCCTGGGGGGCCGGGCCCCCGACCGAAACGATGTCCGTCGGTGGCACGCTCAGACCGAAGGGAACCCTCTGTTCATCGAGCAGCTCGTGCGGATCTCCACCGGGTCGGCGGCCCCGTCGAAAGCGGTCGAGGGCGCCGGTCGGGGCGTGACCGAGATGCTGCTCGAGCGCGCGCGCACGCTCGCCGACCGCGAGCGCCGCGTCCTCACCTACGCCGCCGTGCTGGGCAAGGAGTTCCACTTCGCCGACCTGGCGAGCGTCGCGGGGATCGGGGAGGAAGGGGTCACCGAGAGCCTCGACCGGCTCGTCCACGACGGGCTCGTGCGCGAGAAGGGTGGCGAGGTCTACGAGTTCGTGAGCGAGCCGGTCCGACGCGACCTCTACGCCGGGCTCACCGAGACCCGACGACGGATCCTGCACGCGCGCGCGGGCCGGGCGCTCGAGGGCAAGCACGGTGTCACCGATTCCGAACTGGCCCGGCACTTCTACCTGGGCCGCGACGACGAGAAGGCCGTGGAGTACAACGTGAAGGCCGCCCGCACGGCGACCCGCGATTACGCGTTCGAGACCGCCGTCTCCCACGTCGCCCGTGCCCTCGAGGCGGAGCGGCGTCGGCCCGAGCGCGACCCGCGGGTGGCGGTCCGTCTCCTCACCGAGCAGGGACGCCTTCTCGAGGAGCTCGGGGTGCTCGCGCGCTCCGACGAGCTTCTCACCGAGGCGGTGACCCTAGCCCGTGGCCAGGGGAACGCGGACCTTGAGCTCGGTCGCGCCCTCCTTGCCCTCGCCCAGACGCGCGCGACCCGGAGCGAGTACGAGTCCGCCGAGGCCCTCTCCACGGAAGCGATCGAACGACTCGAGAAGGTCGGCACGCCGCGGGACCTGATGGCCGGCCACCGGGTGCTCGGGACCGTGGCGTGGCGGCGGGGCGAGTTCGACCGGGCGATCGGCCACCAACGCGCCGCGGTTGAGATCGCCGAGAGGGAGGGTTCTCCCCTCGAGCTCGGACACGCGCTCGTCGACCTGGCGAACACGCTGTATCCGGTCGGCGCCACGCAGATCGACCCCGCCCTCGCGCTCTACGGCCGGGCGGCGGAGCTGTTCGCGACCGCGGGGGAGCACGCGGCTCGTGCTCGAGTGCTCATGAACCAGGCGGTCGCGGAGTACCATACGGGCCGGCCGAAGGACGCGATCCGCGACCTGACGCTGGCGATCGAGTCGGCGGACCGGTCCCGCTCGCCGATCTGGATCGGCTACTGCAACCTCAACCTCTCCCAGTGGCAAGCGGAGCTCGGCCATCCCGAGCTCGCGAAACCCGCGTACGCTCGGGCGCTCCAGGTGCTTGGCCCCATCGGGGACAAGCTTGGCGACCAGCAGCTCGTCATGACCGAGGGGATGATCGCCGAGGCCGAGGGGGACACGATGGCCGCCGAAGCCCACTACCGGAACGCGCTCGGGAAGGCGCGCGAACTGCGCATCGCCGCCGAGATCTCCGAGATGCTGTTCCGCCTCGCCCACCTCGCTGCCGGCCGGGGGGAGCGAGCCGAGGCGCGTCGGTGGCTCGTGGAGGCCCGCGAGAGCGGGGTGGCGAACTTCCGCCCCGACTTCGCCGAGCGGCTCGACCATCTCGAGCAGTCCATCGGGAACCAGCCCTGACCCCCACCGTTATGGCGGCCGCTTGAGTGGCCGGCCCGATGGGGCCTCCGAACCGCGGCGGGCCGAGCGCGGCGGACGGCTCCCCGCTCCCCGACCGTTCCCTCCCCACGTTCGAGCGCGACGTGCGCCGGATGTTCACGCACATCGCCCACGGGTACGAGTGGTTCGATCACGTCGCTTCGCTCGGGAACGACCTCTTGTGGCGACCGCGCGCGCTCTGGGACCTCGACCGCTTCCGCGCTCCCGGTCCGGTCCACCTCGTCCTCGACATCGGCTGCGGGACCGGGGAGCTCGCACGGCTCGCCGCTCGTCACTACGGGTCGGCGCGCGTGGTGGGAGCGGACTTCACGCGGGCGATGCTCGAGAACGCCGCGCGGTCCTCCGACGATCGCCCCGAGCGCTCGCGTCTCGAGTTCGCGCGCGCGACCGCGCTCCGGCTGCCGTTCCCCGACGGGACGTTCGACCTCGTCACGAACGCGTTCGTCGCGCGAAACCTGTCCGACCTCGGCGCCGCGTTCCGGGAGGTCCGACGGGTGCTGCGGCCGGGCGGCGTCTTCCTCACCCTTGAGATCACCGAGCCGGCGTCTCCGACCGTGAACCGGCTGTTCCACGCGTACTTCGACCGGGTCGTTCCCTGGCTCGGAGGGGCGGTCGGAAGCGCCGGCCCGTACCGGTATCTTCCTCGGTCGCTGAAGTCGCTCCCCGACCGGGTCTCGTTCGGCGTGCTCCTCGGTCAGTGCGGATTCCCCCGCGTCGTCACGCGGCCGCAATCGGCCGGTATCGTCACGACGTTTCTGGCGGAAGCGGGGACCGGATTTCACCAAAGCCGTTAAGCACGGAATCCCGGTGGTACGCTCGTGTCGACTCCCGCTTCCGACGCGTTCCGTTACGCGCATGCGCACCACGATGAGATCGCCTGGATGAGCCAGAACACGAACCACCTCGTGCCCCCCGAGTTCGTTCGCGCGGCCGTGGAGAAAGCCGTCCGGGAGCGACGGTACGAAGGGTATCCGCTCGCGACGGGAGACCCGGAGCTCGTCGAAGCGATCGCGAAGGAGTTCGCGGTGCCGGGGATGAACCCGTTCCTCACCGGCGGCGGGACCGAGGCGCTCTACATGACGACCCGGGCGCTGCTCTCAACCGGTGACGAGGTCATCGCCTCCGACCCGAGCTACCTCATCATCCACCGGTTCGTTGAGCTGTGCGGCGCGAAGACGAACAACCTCGACATCTACCGCCCCCCGTACCGGCTCACGGCCGACCGGGTCCGGGAGGCGATCGGCCCGCGTACGAAGATGATCCTCCTGATCGACCCGCTGAACCCGCTCGGCTCGGGGTACCCACGCGAGGA
Organism: Thermoplasmata archaeon; assembly: GCA_035502015.1. Taxonomy (GTDB): domain Archaea; phylum Thermoplasmatota; class Thermoplasmata; order Lutacidiplasmatales; family UBA184; genus Lutacidiplasma. The sequence continues at coordinate 24,568 of DATJVA010000107.1, forward strand.
GGTGCGAGCGATCGCGGAGATCGCGCACGACCACCACCTGACCCTCCTCAACGACGTGACGTACCGGGACTTCTCGGACGGTCACGCGCTCGCGGCGCAGTTCGCCCCGGAAGAGACCGTCACGATCTGGTCGGTGTCGAAGAACTGCGGCCTCGCCGGCCTACGTCTCGGGGGCCTCTACGCACGCCCGGAGCTTCTGGCGAAGATCGGACGGTTCAACACGAACGACCTCGGCGTCAACGTGCTCGCGCAGGCCGCGGCGCTCGCCGCCCTCAAGTCGAAGTCCCAGTGGATTGGCGAGGTGGTCCGCCAGACGCGCGCGAACGGAGCGCGGATCCGGGACGTCGTCGCGACCGTTCCGGGCGCGACGCTCCCCGTCTACCCCTCCCGGGCGAACATGATGGTGATCGATATCGCGCCGACCGGCGCAACGCCCGACGCGGTCCAGGACGCGATGCTCCGTCGCCACGGCGTGTTCGTCCGCGCGGGGAACTACCTCTCGCCCACCCACGGGAACCGGTTCGTCCGCCTCTCGTTCTCGAACCCCCCGTCCGACATCGAACGGTTCGCGAAGGCGTTCCCCATCGTCATGAAGGAGCTCGCGCCGCAGGCTCCGGCAACGCGCTTCGGCTAGCGCGGTCGCGCGAACCGAGCGTCGACGACGACGTGGTTACGGCCCGGCCCGTACGGTTTCACGACCCGTACCCGGCTCGCTTCGGTCGCCCGAGCACCCGCCGTGCCGGCCGCCGACTCGACGGCGGACGCCGCATCCGCGAGAGGGGCGCAGGCGTCCAGCACCGTATGCACGTGGACCCAGCCACCGCCGGGTCGGAGGAGCTCCACCGCCCGGGGAACCCACGGTAGAGCGCTCGGCAGGTAGCCGAGGACCGCGCGGTCGAAGCTACCGACCGCCAGGTCGACGGTCCGGTTGTCTCCGGGGACGATCACGAGCCGGTCGGCGACGCTGTTCAGCACCGCGTTCTCGCGCAGGTAACGTACCGACAACGGGTTCTTCTCGACCGCCCAGACCTTCTCCGCCCGGCCGGGAAGCGCGGCAGGGATCGAGAAGTAGCCGATCCCGGCGAACAGGTCGACGACGGTCTCGCCCGGCCGGACCAGCCGAGCCATGCGCCGCCGCTCGGTCCGGTTCCCGGCGGCGAACATGATGCGGGCGGCATCGAAACGCCAGCGGACCCCGTACTCGACGACCTCCGTCTCGGTCCCGTCACCCGAGATCCGACGGAGCCGAGGGGTCCGCAGCTCCCCTTCGATCGGGCCCGCCTTCACGAGCACCGTCTCGACGCCGAGCTCGGCCTGCCAGGCCGCGCCGAGGAGTTTCTCGTACGGAGCGAGCGTGGCCGGCAGCTGGATCACGAGGACCCGGCCGAACCGGTGGTAGCCGTCCGGCATCTGGCGGGCTAGGGCCACCCCCGCCGCCTCCGCGAGACGTCGCCGGACGCGCTCGGCCGGAGGTTCGTGGGTCCGAGGAGCGGCCGGGGTCGACGGCATCACGACGACGGTTCTTCGGGGCCCTTCTCGAGCACCATCTCGAGGAACTGCTTCAGGTGCGCGATCAGGATCGGGTTGTCGGTGAAGCCGCACGCCTCCAGTCCCGGTGCGGCGAGCAGCGCGTGCGCCCCGTCCGACAGCACTTCCGTCGCCCGGAGGTTCTCCCGGGGGACGAACTCGACCCCCTCGGGGATCCGCTGAAGCGGGGTGGTGATGAACGTCACGTGGACGCCGCGTTTCACGGCGTGCTGGATCTTCTTGCCGAGCTCGTCCCGAAGGTCGGCGAGCTGCGGCGTGGTGAGGATGAACGCCCCGGTCGACTGGTCGAGAAGCTCTCCGATCTTCTGGAGGACCCGCTCGCGACCGGAGAGCAGGTAGACGAGCTGCGGCTCCCCGTGCTCGGCGACGACCCGGTGGAGGAGCGCGAGCTTCTCGAACACCTCCTGGATCGCCCCCTTGAGGGTCTCGGCGACGTCGAGCGGGGGGGTCGGTCGGAACAGGATCGGCTTTCCTCCGGTCGGCTTCGCATACCCCTTCTCGGCGAGCGACTCGAGGACCTTGTAGGCGCTCGTGCGCGGGATACCGGCCGCCGTCGCGAGCGTCGCCGCGTCGCCGAGCCCCCGCGCGACGAGCGCAATGTAGGCCCGGGCCTCGTACTGGGTCAGGCCGACCTTCCCCAGCACCTCGGCCGCCTTGCGGAACTCCTCGGACGTCTGGTTGCCGAGCGCAACCGCCGTCTCTTCGATGGTCGCCATCGAGCGGCCCCGCGGACGGACCGCGGGGACTTAACCCGGCGGGTGGCCCGCCGGACCTAGGGCACGGGTCGTGTCAGCTTGAGGAGCGCCGCGTTCCCGAGCAGCGCTTCCACCTCTTCCTGCGTGAGCAGCTTGTGCTCGACCAGGATCTCTTTCACCGGCCGGTTCGTTCGCTCCGCCTCGTGGATCACTTCGGCGACCTTCATGTAACCGAGACGCGGGGTCAGAATCGTCGCGATCGCCGCGGATTTGACCATGTACCGCTCGAGCTGGGCGGGGTTCGCCGTGATCCCGTCGACGCACGAGCGGGCGAAGACCGGCAAGTAGTTCGTCAGGATCTCCGACGCGAACAGCACCTCGAAGGTAGCGAGCGGCATCATCACGTTGATCTCGAGCTGGCCACCCTGGACCGCGAACGCGGTCGCGGTGTCCGCGCCGATGACGTGGAAAGCGATCTGGTCGAGGGCCTCTGCCGCCGACGGGTTCACTTTCCCGGGCATGATCGAAGAGCCCGGCTGGATCTCGGGGAGGCGGATCTCGTCGAACCCCGTGGCCGGTCCGCTGCAGAGGAGCCGCAGGTCGTTGGCGATGCGGATGAGCTCGAGGGCCAGCGTCCGCAGCCAACCCGACGCCGCGCCGAGGGGCCAGCGGCTCTGCATCGTCTCGAACGGGTCGCGAGCGACCCGGAGCGGCAGGCCTGCGAGGCGCGCGTACTCCTCGACCGCCCGCGCACGGAACCCGACCACCGAATTGAGACCGGTACCGACCGCGCTTCCACCGAGAGGGATCTCGGCGAGCCCGTCTTCGACGCTCGGGAGGAGCTCGAGGACCCGGTCGAGCGCGACCGCGTACGCGGTGAATTCCGATCCGAGGGAGATCGGAGGCGCGTCCTTCAGGTGCGTTCGTCCGGACTTCGGAAGGGCCGCGAACTCCTGTCCCTTGCGGCGAAGGCTCGCGGCGAGGGTCTCGACCGAGACCTTCAGGTCCTTGAGGGCGAACAGGGCCGCGACCTGGGCGGCGGCGGGGTACGTGTCGTTCGTCGACTGCCCACGGTTCACGTGGTCGTTGGGGCTCATGTACTCGTAGTTGCCCCGGGGCTTGCCGGCGAGCTCGAGGGCCCGGTTCGCGAGCACCTCGTTCACGTTCATGTTGGTCGACGTGCCGGCCCCGGCCTGGAAGACGTCGACGATGAACTCCCCGTCGAACCGTCCGGCGGCCATCTCCTCGGCCGCCTGGGCGATCAGCTTCCCCCGCTCCGCGTCGAGGCCCCCTTTCTCGACGTTGGCGTGGCAGCAGGCGAGCTTCAACAGAGCGTACGCCCGGATGAGGTGTTTCGAGGCGTGGAGCCCGCTCACCGGGAAGTTCTCCTTGGCGCGGAGGGTCTGGATCCCCCAGTACGCCGTGTCGGGAACGTCTCGCGGACCCAGCGAATCCTTCTCCTGGCGAGGTGGCGTCATGCCGATGCGATGCGGCGCCCGCGACAAAACGTTTAGGTCCCTCGGGCTCCTCGGGGGCACCCCCCGCCCGTAGGAGAACCCCTGTGGTCGACGCATGGCAGCTGACGAGCGATATCGTCGCCTACACCGTCTCGCTCGCTGCCCCGGCCCTCCTCTGGGTGCTGGTGTTCCTCATCGCGTGGGAGCGCGCACCGTTCGCCGAGAGCATCGGGTTCGGTCGGAGGGCGTTCTGGCTGCTCCTTCCGGGAGCGGTGTTCGGTTCGTTCGGCCTCCTCCCGATCGCGCCGGTCTCGACCGACTGGGTGGCGGTGAGCCTCGCGGGAGCGATGTTCCCGCTGCTGGTCGGACTTCTCGCCTTCGGCCGGGCGGCTCCGCCGCGGTCCCGTTCCCTGAGCCGCTACCTTCTCCTGCTGGCGGTCGCCGGAGGCCTCCTGTTCCTGCTCGTGCTGCCGGCTACGACCGGACTCTCGAGCGCCTTCGCCGGGCCGCTCGGGGTCTCGGAGTACATTGGCAACGAGATCGTGGTGCTGATCGACGCGGTCGCTCTCGCCGGAGTCATCGGTGGCGCATCCCTGGCGTCACCGGACCCTCTCGGCCGTAAGGTGGCGTTCCTGTTCTTGATCACGTCAGGGGTCCTTGTTTCCACGTTCGTGGCGTCGAGCGCGATCCCTGGTGTCGGCATCACCGAGTCGTTCCCGTTCTACCTCGTGCCCCCGCTGCTCGCCGGGCTTGTGGCCGCGGCCGTCGCCGGCCGCGTGTTCCCCGGAGAGGAGGCGTTCGCGATCCCGACCGCCTTCCTCGGAAGCACCTTCGGAGTGCTCCTCGGCGCGGACCTGTTGCGCCAACCCCCGCTCTACGGGACGGGACCCTCGGGAGTCTACACGATCGGGGGCGCCGGTGTGTTCGACCTCGTCTACCTGTCGGGGTTCCTGGCGTTCGCGGGCGCCTACTTCGGTCACCGGCTCTACGGACGCTCGTTCGCGCCCGTCGGGACTCCTGTGCCGACGGCGGCTCCGTCGCCGACCACCCAGCTGGCTCGGGCGTTCCGCTCGGGCCTCGACGGGCAGCTCACCGAATCCTTGCACGAGTCGGCCGCCGCCGGCCGCTCCGCTGCGGCCCAGGCCCGTCAGCTGTTGGCCCTGCCGCCGGGAAACGAGGACCGGCCCTGGCAGGACCTCCACGTCCCCGGGTGGCTGGTCGCGGACCAGGCGAACCTCGAGTCGAGCGCGAAGGCCGGCACGACGGACGGACGAGAGGGTTTCCGCGCCTGGCGGACCGCGCGCTGGATGGTGCTGGTCGGAAGGGACCTCGGCCTGCGCCGGTTCGGCGGGATCGGGGTCCGCGCCTTGGCGTTCCTCGTCGACCTGGTGCTCGTGACCGTCCCGGCCGTAATCATTTGGGCTGTTCTCCTCGCCACGATCCCCGGCGGCGTCGACGCGGCCCTTTCGAACGTCACGTTCAACGCGGCGATCTACGGCTTCATCACCTGGGCGTTCCTCTATTTCGTACTGGCGGAGACGTTCGTCGGGACCACGCTCGGAAAGCGACTGTTCGGTCTCGAGGTGCGCGAACGATCGTTCCAGTCGCCGACGGGGCTCTCGTCGCTCGTCCGCAACTCGACGGTGCTTCCCCTGCTCACCGTCGTCGGGATCGGCCTCGCGATCGCCCTGGCCTACGGGCTCAAGGGCGAGACCCCGGGTTCGCTCAGCTACGCTGGCGTCGCGCTCCCGTCGAGCCTCTTCGCTCTCGCCGCCGTGATCGTGTTCGTCGCGGGCGGTGTCGGCCTCCTCGGCGGAGGAGCGGTGGTCCTGATCGCGGCGACCGCTGAGCGACAGAGGCTCGGGGACTTGTGGGCGGGGACCTGGGTCGTCCGGAGAATGCCCGAACCGGCGCCTACGGGGCCGACGGTCCCGACGGGGGCAGAGGCGCCCCCGTTCCCGGCGGTGCCGCCGGGGGCGGGCCGATTCGGCTGAGCGGGATCGCGATCGACGAGACGTTCGCGTCCCGGCCCTCGCGGTTCACCAGGCGTTCCGTGTCGATCACGATCGCGCCGATGCTCACGTGGCCCTCGAGGAACCGACGACGGACGACCTCGACCACGTCGACCGCCTTCCCGATGGCGTTCCCGCGGGCCTTGACAACGACCGGGCCGGCGCCCGAGTTGAGCTGGCTGACGACCTGGAACACGTAGGTCATGGTCGGCTTCTGGCCGATGAACACGGTGGCACCGGTCGCGCCGTGGTCGGTCATGGAAGGCCCAGCACCCCCTCCCTGTACAAGTCCTTTTGCGGCCTGCGCCCGGACCGCCGGTGGCGCCCGCCGCGCTCGTAAAGGTTATCGCCCTAACCCATTACGCGCGCGTGGACCCGTGCAGGGGTGGCCCAGCTTGGTCAAAGGCGCTAGGTTGAGGTCCTAGTCTCGTAGGAGTTCGTGAGTTCAAATCTCACCCCCTGCACCTCTCCTGAGGAAGGCGAAGGCTTCGCCGGCCACGGCGCGGCAGCGGTGGGCGGCCCCCCGAGCCATCGCTCCGCATGAGGGACGACGGTACTGATGGTTGCCCTACGCGAAGGATCATTCACTCTTTCGAGCGGAGACGCCGTCGACTTTGGAAAGCCATTTTGAAGGCCCAACGAATCGGGGTTCGGGACTGTGGCGCGTTGGAGGTCGCATATCTGTGCGCCAAGCTTCCTCGGACTCCTACCGGTCATCGGCGTCGTGCTCGTGGTCATTCTCGTAAGCAGTTCCGCACTCCCAGTACGCGAGCGCCCGGTACCGACAGCCTTTGCGACTCTTTCCGGGCTTCCACCCGGTCGAACGGCTGGCGCCAGCGCCGTCCCGGCGGGTTGTACGCCCCCGCCAGCCGCGACGCTGGACGGTGCCGGTTCAACTCTGGTCGCGCCGTTGATGGATGCGTGGGCGCTGGCCTACCCCGCGAGCACCGTCAACTACGCCGCGGTCGGTAGCGGAGCCGGGATCAGCGACATCACCGCGAAGGCGGTCGATTTCGGCGCGTCGGACGCCCCGCTCAACGTCACCCAGCGAGCGGCGGCCCCCGGGGTCCTCACATTCCCAGAGTCCACCGGGGCACTAGTGCCCATCTACAACCTGCCCGGAGTGCCCTTCGCGCTGAAGTTCACCGGTCAGATCCTTGCGGCGATCTACCTCGGGAACCTCACGAATTGGAACAACACCGCGCTCCAAGCGGTCAACCCGGGCGTCACCCTCCCCCACGCCGCGATCTTGCCCGTTCACCGCTCGGACGGGAGCGGCACCACGTTCGTCTGGTCCAGCTACCTCTCGGCGTCCAACGCGACATGGGCGGCCACCGTCGGTCGCGGGACGACCGTCCACTGGCCCGCTGGGGGCATCGGGTCGGTCGGTGACTCCGGCGTAGTGGCGTCCGTGAAGAGCACGAACGACACCATCGGGTACGTCGACCTCACCTACGCGCTGGTCAACAGCGTCGCCTTCGGCTCGGTGGAGAACCCGGCCGGGAACTACATCTTCGCCAACGTCACGAACCTCGAGTCCGCGGTCCAGGACGCGAACCCGACCTTCCCGACGCCCACCGGCGACTGGTACAACGTCTCCGTGCTGAACGCTCCCGGACCCGAGGATTACCCTATCTCCACCCTGACCTATGTGCTGGTCTACCAGAACCTAAGTGCGGCGTACCCGGCGTACACGCTCGCGAAGGCAGAGAACCTGGTCGACTTCCTCTGGTGGATGGTCTCCGTCGGGCAGCAGTATTCGGCTCCCATGTACTACGCACCCCTCCCGCCCTCTATCGTCTCTTTGGACGAGAGTTCCATCAACTCGATGACGTTCAACTCGTCCGCGATTCCTCGTTGCGGTGCGACTCAATCCTACCCCGTGACCTTCAGCGAGACCGGCCTGCCCACCGGCGCCTCCTGGAGCGTTTCCCTGGGGGGAGCATCGCCGGTGGGATCCATGTCGGGCACCATCTCCTTTTCCGAGCTGAACGGAACCTATCCGTACCGGATCTCGGACGTTCCCGGTTGGCATCAGTCCACCATCCCGTACGCGGGCAATCTTACCGTGGACGGCGGGCCCGTCTCCGAGGAAGGTCTCGTGTTCGTCCGCGAGTCCTACTCGGTGACCTTTACCGAGACGGGACTGCCGGACGGAGCCTCCTGGAGCGTGGCGTTGGGCGGGTCGGTCATGGGATCGATGACGAACTCTCTTGTCTTCACCGAACCGAACGGCACGTACACGTTCACCGTGGGTCCGGTGGCCGGCTATGCCGCCAACCGGAGCGTTGTCCAGATCACCCTTCAGGGCTTCCCGATGTCGGTGCCGCTCCTCTTCAGCTCGAACCGGTCGAGCTCGGCAACTCTCTTGAATCTGCCCAATAACGAGGGATATGCCCTGGTCGGTGGGATCGTTGCCGTAGTTCTCGCGATGGCGGCTGTCGCACTGCTGCGTCGTCGGCAACGTGGTCGGCCCAACTCCGGGGCCTCCCCCCCACCGACCGGAGATCGCTCGCCACCGCCCTCTCGGTAGCCTTCACGGGTCCGTTCTGCGTTCGTCTTTGGGCCGCCTGCCCCGGCCGATCGCCGGGGGTTGTGCGGCGAAGGCGGAAGCTCCGGCGCGGCGTGGACTCGGGACCACCCATTTATCGGCTCGGACGACCTAACGTACGGCATCATGGGCGGCGTCCTCAACAAGCCCTTCCTACCCTCAGCCGCCGACGGAAGACACATCCCCGAACGGGACGAGAGGCACGCGCAGAAGGAATTCGCCGAGTTCGATGAGGACCTCATGCGCCGATGGATCTCGATTGCCGTCTTCGGGGGGTTGGTCCTCGTCACGGGCCTGCTCACCGAGATGGTGCTCGCGAGAGGTTCGGTCGTCGCCGTGAACTTCGGATTTTCCGCGGTCATTCTCGGAGTCTTCGAGATGTTCGTCGGCACGTTCGTGGCGTACGTCGCGTACCCGCCCGCGATCGGATGGGTCGCGCTCGGGAGTCTCGCCACGGTGGGCGAGGGGGTCGCCTCGGCGGTCGGCGGGGTCCCTGCCTTGTGGGCGGCGGCGCTCGCTCTTCTCGTGCTGGGGCCCGTGCTGGTGGGCGTCGGCAGCTGGCGTGGAATCGTCTGGTGGAACGAGATTCGCCGCGAAGAGCTCGGCCCGACTCCGAGCTGAGCCCGCCCTTCGGGCCCCAGGCGGACACGGGACCCCGGCGAGCCGAGGTACCTCGGCATTAATGCCTCCGGCCTCCATTCAGGGGAGCTGTTACCATGCCCTCGCGGAAGCGCTCGGACTCCGCCGAACGTAGCTCGCTCGGGCTGCTGGCGGCGCGGCTCGAACGCCTTCGAACCAGCCTGATCGAGCTCGAGGAAGCGGTCGACCTCGCTCCGTTCGGGACCCAGCGGGATAGCGCACGGAACCTTCTGCACTACCTCGCGTTCCGTCGGTTCGACCTCAGAAGCGACCAGAATCGTCTCGCGCACTGGGGGCTCTCATCGCTCGGCCGGTCCGAAAGCCACGTCCTCTACAACCTCGACGCCGTCCTGAGCGGCCTCGACCGACTGCGGGGACGGGCCCCGACGAGACGGGCGGTGCGCAGCGTGCCGGACCCGGAACGGGGACGACGGATCCTCGCCCTCAATGCACGAAGACTCCTCGGACCGACCCGACCCGGGCGGGGTGTCCGGATCATGGTCACGATGCCGGCCGAGGCCGCGACCGATTACGGGCTCGTCCGGGAGCTGGTCGAGGGAGGGATGGACTGCGCCCGGATCAACTGCGCCCACGAGACCGCGCGCGAATGGTCCCGGATGATCGCGCACATCCACCGCGCGGAGAAGGCGGTGGGGCGCCACTGCCGGATCGAGATGGACATCGCCGGTCCGAAGATCCGGACGGGAGCGATCCGGCCGGGACCGGCGGTGCTCAAGGTGCGGCCGAAGCGCGACGCGATCGGCCGGGTGTCGCTGCCCGGGTCGGTCTGGCTCACCCCGTCGACCGAGGTGGCAGAGGCCGCCAGCATCGTGGTGCCCCGGACATGGCTGCTGCGCCGCCACCTTCGGGAGCAGGTCGAGTTCCGCGACGCTCGGCGCGCCCGACGCGTCCTGCGGTTGGTCGAGCACATCGGAGGTCGGTATCGGGCGGAGGTCGAAAAGACCTGCTACATCACGTCGGGGACGCGGCTCGTCGCCACCCTCGAGAACGGCCAGGAGGACGAGACCTCGATCGGACCGGTCCCCCGTATCGAGCAACGGATCCGCTTGCGGGTCGGCGACCCCCTTGTCGTGACGGCGCGGTCCGACCCCGGCGAAGACGCGCGGCTCGACTCGAACGGTCGCGTTCGTCGACCGGCCCACATCGCCTGTACGGCTCCCGAGACCCTTCAGTTCGTCCACCGCGACGACCCGATCTGGTTCGACGACGGCCGCATCGGTGGGGTCGTTCGGTCGGCGAACCCCGAGCGGCTCCTGGTCGAGGTCACCCATGCCCCCGTGTCGGGGGCGTGGCTCGCGGCCGACAAGGGGATGAATTTCCCCGAGACGACCGTCGACCTGCCGACGATCGGGCCGAAGGACCTCCAGGACCTGCGGTTCATCGTCCGGCACGCCGACCTCGTCGGTTACTCGTTCGTGCACAGCGCCGACGACATCCCCCTCCTGCGCCAGGAACTGAAGCGGCTCGGTCGCCCGAGGATGGGCGTCGTCCTCAAGATCGAGACGCGTACCGCCTTCGAGGAGCTGCCGGGGATCCTGCTCGCGGCGCTCCGGCATCCGCCGACCGCCGTGATGATCGCCCGGGGCGACCTCGCGGTCGAGGTCGGCTACGAACGCCTCGCTGAAGTGCAGGAGGAGATCCTTTGGTTGTGCGAGGCGGCGCACATCCCGGCGATCTGGGCCACTCAGGTGCTCGAGGGCCTCACGAAGACGGGGCTACCGACCCGTGCCGAAGTGACCGACGCGGCCATGGGTGTGCGCGCGGAGTGCGTGATGCTGAACAAGGGCGCGCATGTCGCGGTCGCCGTCCGCGCGCTCGACAACATCCTGCGGCGGATGCAGTCCCACCAGGCGAAGAAGACGGCGATGCTCCGCCACCTCAACGTGGTCGAGCGGTTCTTCACCGAGCGCAAGTCGGCCCACCGTCGCTAACGGTCCCGGCCCGCCGCGTCACGCGCCGCGGGTCGGCGAATCGACCGTCCGGGGGCGGGCTGGGCATCGTGGGCGGCAGGCTCCTTCGCAACTCGCGTTTTATAAGAGTCCGCGGACCTCACAGTGGGAGGTGCAATGGTCGACGGCGGCGTGGTCTGCCCGAAGTGCGGCACCTCGGTGACCGCCGAGACGCTCGTCTGCCCCGAGTGCCATTCCCTGCTCGAAGGACCGTCCGACATCACCGACCCGGCCCCTGAGGTATCCCCTGCACCACCGTCGGTCACCCCGACACCGGTCGAGCCATCGCCTCCGAAGCGAACCCCCCCGGCCCGCGTGCCCCGTACCGCCGCCTCGGGAAAAGCGAACCCTTTCGCCGCCGAGCTCGGGCGTCGGCTCGCTCGTCTCCACCAGTGGTCGGAAGGGGTGCAACCGCTCGGCGTCGAACTCCCCCGGCTCCCGGAGTGGGCCGAAGAGATCGCCCGGACCGCCTCCAACCCGGAACCCTGGGCCGAGGTGGTCCGAGGGATCGAGCGGATCGCCCAGAAGCGGGTCGTGGGGGCGTTCGAGGAGTGGGAGAAGCGGACCAAGGTTCGGCTGACCCGCCTCGAAGCGTACTCCGTCGATAGCCGCCTCGAGCGCGAGCAGATCGAGGACGCGGTCCATTCCGCGAAGGCCGGCGACATCGCCCAGGCGCTTTCCGCCTACCAGCAGGTCGACCGGGTCGTTTCTCTCAAGGAGCGCCACCTCGACCAGGCGCGTGAGGAGCTCGAGCGCGTGATCGCCCTCCTTCACGACATGCAGGCGCTCGGGATCGAGCCGCCCCAGGACACGACCGAGATCGCTGACGACCTCGAGAGCGAGCTGCGCGCCGGCAAGTTGGCACCGCTGAAACAGCAGATCCGGGCGATCCGCCTGCAGGCCGTCACTCGGCTCAAGGCCGGGTTGCCCCAGTACATCTCGGAGTACGGCGATTATCTGCTCAACGAACGGGCGCACGGGATCGCGACCGAGCTCGAAGCGATCGAGCTCGCCCGCGGGGCGAGAGAGTTCTTCCGAGGCCGTCCCGAGGACGGGGTACGCCGGCTGCGGGTGCTTCAGCAACGCCACGGCGTGATGCCGACCCGCCCGACCCGGGCGAGCAGTCGACCGGGAGCGCCGCGCTAACGCGTCAGAGGACCCGCTCGAACAGGGTGACGTCCTCGCCCCATTCGTGTCGGTGCAGCGACCCGACGAGCGTGAACCCGAGGTGCTGGAAGAGCGCCGTCGCGGGGGCGAGCGCGTGCAGCGTGTCGACCCAGAGGGAGGCCGCGTTCGCCTTCTTCGCCCATTCGTTCGCCGCGGCGACCAGCGCCGTCGCGACGCCCTGGCGACGGGTGTCGGGGTCGACCGCGAGGTGGACCAGCCGGCAGCTGCCGTGATGGAGCTCGCCCCCGACGACGCCGACCAAGCGACCGTCCTTGCGGGCGGAGAAGTAGGTGACCCCACCCATCCAGCTCGTGAACTCGAGAGCGGTCGGCTGCCACGCCTTCACGAGCTCGACGGGGACGCGCGCCGGCGCCGGCTCCCAGACCTTCTTGAGGAGATTGCAGATCGCAGGGACGTCTTGGTGGGTCGTCCGTTCCACGAGGAGGACCCCCGCAGGTTTCTCGGTCGGTGCCCCCGACCGCTCGCTTCCCCGGTCCATTTGTTACGCTGGTGCCACGCTACGTTCTCCGTTCGGGGAGCGTGAAAGGGGCAGACCCGCGGCGGTTCTTGAACATTACCCACCAACTCGGCCGGTCCCGGCCGACGTCGAGCGCGATCAGGGGGTGTGGCGGGAGGGAGTGCGCGGGAACGGCGTCGTGTCTCGGATGTGCTCGCGCCGGAGCATCCAGCGAAGGACCCGCTCCACGCCGAGGCCGAAGCCGGCGTGGGGGATGTTCCCGTGCCGCCGAAGGTCGAGGTACCACTCGTACTCCTCGGCGCGCGCCCCGATCTGGGCGATGCGTTCCTTCAGTCGGGCGATGTCCGTCTCACGGCAGGAGGCGCCGACGATCTCCCCGTAGCCCTCGGGGCCGAGGAGGTCGGAGGCCTCGACGGTGCGCGGGTCGTCCCGGGTCTGGAGCATGTAGAAGGCCTTGCGCTCGCGAGGATAGTGCGTGACGAACAGCGGGCTCTTGCTCTCGAGCGTGAGCGCCCGTTCCTCGGCGGTGCCGAGGTCGCTCCCGAACTCCACGGGGAAGCCGAGCTTCACGAGCCGCTCGATCGCCTCGGTGTAGGTGATCCGGTCGAACGGAGCGACGATCGCGAGCAGCTCCTCCGGCGGTCGTCCGAGCGACTTGAGCTCCTTCGGTCGACGTTCGGCGACGGCGTGGAGCGTGGCGACCATCATGCGCTCGATGAAGTCGAGCAGGCCGGGGAAGTCGCACCACGCGAGCTCGACCTCGAGGTTGAGGAACTCGGTGAGGTGCCTCGGGGTCCGGGACTTCTCGGCCCGGAACGACGGGGTGAGGGCGTAGACACGCTCGTGAGGGAACAGGAGGGCCTCGAGGTAGAGCTGGGCGGTCTGCGAGAGGTATCCCGGCCGGCCGAAGTAGTCGAACTGGAACGCTTCCGCGCCCCCCTCCGCGGCGTTCCCCGTCAGGATCGGTGGGGTCATCTCGAGGACGTCCTCCCGGTCGAAGAACTCCCGGAAGGCGCGCAGGAGCTCGGCCTTCACTCGGAAGATCGCGACGCTCTCCTGAGAACGGATCGCGAGATGGCGTTGGTCGAGGAGGAACTCCTCGGTCTGGTCCGAGAAGATCGGGAACGGCTCACCGGCGTCGATCACGTCGATCCGGCTCGCACGCACCTCGCGTCCGTCCGGCGCGCGTCGGTCCTCGGCGACCGTCCCCTCGACCGCGACCGACCCTTCGATCTGTACGTGCTCGGCCGCATCGAACGCCGCGTCGCCGAGAGCGTCCCGGCGGCCGGTCACCTGGACGACCCCGGACCGGTCCCGGAGGAGGAAGAAGAGAATCCCCCCCGACGACCGCGTGCGGAGCACCCAACCCCGGAGTCGGAGGCTCTTCCCGAGCGCATCCGGGGCGAAGGCCCGACTGACGGGCGAGAACGCACGCTCGTCCGGGCTCACGAATACTCCCTCCACTTGTGCCCGCACTTCGTGCACTCGAAGATACGGGTCTCGGGCTCGTCCGACCCGCGCGTCTGTCGGAGCACCCAGTACGCCTCGCCGTTCCCGCACTTCGGGCACGTCTCCTCGGCCTTCGGCAACGTCACCTGCTTCGTCTCGACGACCGCGACGGCCCCGCGGTCGGTCGCGGAGGTGTGCCGGACCTCGACGCCCTTTCCGAGGGGGACCTCCTTGCCGCACGACGTGCACCGCCAGACACCGGCGGCCCGGTCGGGGCGCATCAACCGTTTGCAGGAAGGACAGAACATGGTCGAGAGTCCAAGAAATCGGTGGAGCCGTATTTGACGCTTCGCCGACGACCGTTCAGCCGATCACCTGGTCGGGGGTCGCCGCGCTCGATGGCGGCGCGTCGGGCGGAGCCACGGAGAGCGGGATGGGCGAGCCCTTGGCGTTGGGGGCGAGGATCTTGCGCATATGCTCCGTCCGTCGGGAGAGGTCCTCCTTGGTCCCGATGTCATGGCGGACCGAGTACTCTCCTCGGACGAACGCCAGCGCCGCCTCGACACGGCTGCCGGCCTCGTGGATCGCGCTCGCCTCGCCGACCAGGGCGAGTCCCCGCGACGAGCTCAACCTCACGGTCCCGGGCCCGACCTCGTCGACGCTCCCGTAGACCAGGTGGACACCCGCGGCTTCGATCGCCCCCGCGTCGACCGAGACGAGCCCACCCGGACGGGGATGGGCCCCGTATCCGGGCGGCACGACGTACTTCACCACCGTGGCACGGAGACGGAACCGGATCAGGTTCGGGTCCACCCGACCCGTCGCGACACCGAACATGAGCGCTTCGAAGTCCCCGGGCTCGTAGAGCGTGAGGGCGTTGATCCCCTCGGGGTCGCCGAACCGGGCGTTGAACTCGAGAAGCTTCGGCCCGTCCGCGGTCATCATGAACCCTCCGTACAGGATCCCCCGGAAGGAGAGCCCGTCCGCGCGCAGGGCGGCGGCCGTCTTCGAGATGAGCTCGATCGCCCGGTCTCGGTCGGCGGCCGGCAGGAACGGCAGGAGGTGGTCCCGCTGGGTGTACGAGCCCATCCCTCCCGTGTTGCCGCCCTTGTCCCCTTCGAGCGCTCGCTTGAAGTCCTGGACGGCCGGCATCGGGTAGACCCCCGAGTCGGTCACGAACGCCATCTGGCTGAACTCCTCGCCCTCGAGCTTCTCTTCGAGAAGGACCCGCTGGCCCTGGACCAGGATCGACTTCGCATACGCGGCTCCCTCGCGAGGGTCGGTGAAGTCGGCGCCCTGCACCCACACTCCCTTGCCCGCGGTGAGACCGCATGGCTTGACAACGAACGGCCCGGAAAAGCCCGTGACGGCGGCGTCGACCTCCTCGACCGATTTCGGAGCGTCGAACCGCGGCTGGCCACCGACCGCATGCCGGTCGAGGAGCTCACGGCAGAACAGCTTCGAGCTCTCGATCTGGGCCGCCGCCCGGTCGGGGCCGACGCTCGGCACACCGGCGGCCCGCAGAGCGTCCGCGACGCCCGCGGCGAGGGGGGCCTCCGGACCGATGACCGCGGCCTCGGCGCGTACCTCCTTCGCGAACGACGTCACCCGGGCCGGGTCAGTGGGGTCGAGCCGAGCCGAACGACGCGCGAGGCGCTCGAGGCCGGGATTCGCGTTCGAGCTCGCGACGTAGAGCTCGGACCCGGCCCGGTGGAGCGCGAGGCCGATCGCATGCTCTCGGGCGCCGCCCCCGACCACGAGGAACCGCATCTTCGCGTCGCGGAGGAGGCGATGAATGTTATATGGGCGTCGGCGGGGGACATCGGTGGGCGACGCGGTCACCGTCGCGCCCGCCACGCTTAAGAAGCGGTCGCAGGTGGCCGGGCTCCCGGTGCCATCGATGGAGATCCGCGTCGTCGAGAAGGAACACGACCTCCTTCGGGTCGAGTTCCCGAAGGGTGAGGAGACCCTGCTGATCCCGCTCGTCGAGGCCCTCCAGAAGGAGGAGAAGGTCGTCGAGGCGCGCTACTATCTCGGCCACCCGTTCCTCGACCGCCCGACGCTCTACGTGAAGACGAAAGGCGAGAAGCCGCAGCAGGTGTTGAAGCGGGTCCTCAAGGACCTCACCGACCTGTACGGCGACCTGCTCACCGACTTCGAGAAGAAGGCGGACAAGGTCAAGGCCTGACGAGGGCCGGGGCGATGCTGAAGGAGTGCGCACAGCACGGATACTTCCGGGCGGAGAGCTGCCCGGTCTGCGGCCAGCCCGGTCGGTTCCTGATGAACGACCGGGAGCTCGACCACCTCGGCCGGATCGTCACGGGGATCCTCCGGCACTTCCCCGACCGCTACCAGCTCCCGATCGACCCGCACGGGTGGGTCGCGCTGCCCCAGCTCGTGCGGGCGATCTCGCAAAAGCACCCCGCGTACCACTGGCTCCGTCCCCAGCACGTGATCGCCATCGTCGAAACGGATGCGAAGGGTCGGTACGAGATCCGGGACGACCGGATCCGGGCGACGTACGGCCACACGGTCGACGTCGACCTTGACCTTCCGACGGAGAACATCCCCGAACGGCTCTACTACCCGGTCACTTCCGAGGAGGCGGCCATCGTTCTCGAGGTCGGTCTGAAGCCGTCGGACCGAAAGAAGGTCCACCTCTCCAAGACCGCCGAGGACGCCCACGCGGCCGGGTCGGTCCGGACCCCCGAACCGGTCATCCTCGAGGTCGATACCAAGCGCGCCCGGGCGGATGGGATCGTCATCATGAAGGCCGGGAAGACCGTCTACCTCGTCGACCGAGTGCCTCCCGAGTACCTGAGCCGGTCCACCGCGGTCGTCGCGCCCGCCCCCGCCGAGCACACCGAGGAACACGACCCGGCCGCGTAGGCCGGGGCGTGCGGCCGGCTCTGCGAAGCCCAACGGAGCTCGCTCGGGCCTACGCGAACCCGTCGTTCGCGACGTTCGCGTTGTAGAGCGTCGTGATGTAGACCCCGATGGTCAGGTGGCTCGACGCCGGGTACGGGTTGGTGAAGACGAAGTAGTAGGTGTCGGTCACCTGGGGTGCGTAGACGATCTGGGCGTCGTACGTCGGGGAGACGGCGTAGAGGGGCGACGGCGTCGCGCCGGCCGTGAACTGCGCCCACTCGCTCGAGTTGTAGACCGCGACCACGATGTTCACCCCGCGCGGGGCGACCGTCGTGAAGTTCCCGGTCACATAGTCGCCGCCCGTGATCTCGCCGGAGAGGACCGTGTAGTTTCCCGGAGCGAGCGTGTACGTTCCCGCGGTCGTGAGGGGGTCGCTCGACAGGGTCGGTGGGCCGCTCAGCACCGCGGAGAGGATCGCATAGGTGAGACCGACCACGACCACCACGACGACGAACGTCCGGAACACGCGGGTGAGTCGCATCCATCGCCGGACCTTCGGGGGGGCCGCCGCCTCTTGGGCCGCCGAGAGGGGACCCTCCGCTCCGCAGATCTCGCACTTCGACGCGCCGGGCGGCACGGCAACGCCGCAGAAGCGGCAGGACCCCCAGGGGGTGGGGTCCGGCGGGGAGGGGTCGGCCATGGTGGGGACGACGACCCCCGGGAGCGTCTTTTCAGGTTTCGTACGAACCTACGGGGCCCCGGTCTTCTTCCGGGCGACCCCGATGTTCACGAGGACGTTCTTGCGGCGACTATAGGTGTCGAGGGCTCGGAGACCCTGCTCGAACCCGACCCCGCTCGACTTCATTCCCGCGAACGGCGTCTGGGGGTAGGTGGTCGGCGACTCGTTCACGACGACCATGCCGCATTCCAGGCGGCGTGCGACCGTGTGAGCGGTCGCGAGGTCCCGCGTCCAGACGGCGGCGAGAAGACCGTACGGCGTGTCGTTCGCTTTCCGGACCGCGTCCTC
>DATJVA010000108.1:0-2716 GCA_035502015.1 Thermoplasmata archaeon
ACCCCCGTGAAGTTGTAGAGAAAGACACGGTGAGTGGTGACATTGACCGCCTCCGCCGTGACGGTCGTGGACGACGGGGTCAGCGTCCCCCAACCGTAGATGTAGGATCCGTCCTGCGTCGTGAACAGTTCGTTTGGGATCATCGCGTACGCCGGGAAGTGCTGGTAGAGCGGCGACCACGCAGCGATGCTGTAGACGGACCGATTGACGAACGAGTAGAAGACGAGCTCATTGGTCGCATTGAGGTAGTAGGCTCCGTCCTGGGTCCACGACAGGACGGGGTTCTGACAACCCGGTCCCACCGTTCCGTGGTTGTTGAGATACTGCGCATCGCAGACGTACCCGGGCAGCACGATCGACACGTTGCCGTACGGCACGAAGGGATACACGAGGAGGCGGACCAGGGTGGTGCCGTTCACCGTGACCTCGGTGGAGCTGCCACCGAAACCGTCGGGGTACGCGCCGCCGACGATCGTCGGGTCGGGAACGGCGGCGATGTAGTACGTCCCGACGGGCAGGTTCATGTTGAATCCCCCCGACGCGTTCGTGCTGGTCCAGTTCACGAGGGGGCAGGTCTCCGGTAGCGGACGAGAGGTAGAGCATGTGGTCTTCGAGGCTGTGACGTTGACACCCGACATTACCGGAGCCGGGCCGTAGCCGTTGACGCTCGCGACGACCGTCCCCATCACCCCTGGCGGGCCGGTGGAGGCCGTGGGCGCCTCCGGCCCGGACGGCGCGCCCGAGCGATCCTGCTCACGTGAGGGATCGGCGGTCATGGGGCGACGGGGTTCCGTTGCCGCTACCGGCGGGTCCGAGGTTGGTAGTGCCTTGGAGTCGAGGGTCGTGGCGACGAGTGACGGCGGATGACCGGTCGGGGGCTCGAATACGGCGAAGACGGGTCCCAACCCCGACAGAAGAAGGATCGCGACCAGCCCTGCCGCGGTTGCTGCGACCGAGCGTGACCCGGGTCGTCTCGACGTAGGCGCCTCTAGCGCGCGGAGGGGGGAGGGAGGGAATAACCTATGGGCCGCTCGATCTCTGAAACCGCGGTGAGGGCGAGATTCGGGGGGATCGGCCGCGGGAGCGCTCGTCACTCAGCGAGAGCTGCCCTGACGTTTAGGACCCTTGTCGATGAGCTTCCAGAGAGCCACTGCTAGCCTACCGCCTTCTTCACGAGCGCGACGACCTTTGCCTCCACCGGCGCGTTCAACTCCTTCAGCGCGTAGGCCGTCGGCCACATGGATCCCTCATCGAGCGTTGCCTTGTCGTTGAAGCCGAGCGTTCCGTACCGCGCCTTGAACTTGTGCGCTGGCTGGAAGAAACAAAGCACGTCCCCCTCTTTGGTGTAGGCGGGCATCCCGTACCAAAGCCTTGGCGAGAGGTTCGGCGCACTCGTCGTGATGATCTCGTGGAGGCGTTTCGCAATGGCCCGGTCGGGTTCCGGCATTTGGGAGATCTTCGCGAGCGTAGCGCGATCATCGTCCGCTCGGTTCTTTCCCCAAGCGATCTTCCGCTCCTGAAGCGTGTCCCTTGCCGCGGCTCGTTCCTCGGCGGTGAATCCGCGTGCCGACGTTTTCTCCCTGTCCGCAGTGGATTTCTTCGCGGCCATGAATCGGCGAACATTCTCCGAGACAAATAGTACCCTTTGAGTAGGGGCCGGTCACATGCCCGTTTTACCCCGAGCCGCGGGAGGGCTCGTCACCTGGGTATGGGTCTTTCAACCTCCCGGATCTACGGCTTTCCGGGAAGCGACGAGGTTTCGGTCGATCTCATGCTCCGGCGACCGTGATTGACGGAGCGCCCGGGCTCCCGCACGACCCGAACGCAGTCCATCCGGGCGTCTCGGCGGGACCAGAGCCTTGGGGATGGGTCTGGCACTGCTTCCGGCAGGATCCGCTCGATCGTATCGTCCTCCGAGTCTCCCCGCACGATCGATGACCTCGTGAGCTGGCTGCGACCAGAGTGAACCCGTGTCGATTTCGGGCGTCCTGCTCCCGCGTGGTAAATCTCCCGCAACGGCGGTCGGGTCGGCAATGACGACGCGTGGCGAGAACCAGCAAGCGCGACTTCTGCCCGACCTGACCGAGCTTCGGAGTCGATTCCGTGGGCCCATACTGACTTCGAGTGACCCCGACTATGATGAGACGCGAAAGCTGTACAACGCGATGATCAACAAGCGCCCGGCAGTGATCGCACGCTGCCGCGATGCGGGAGACGTGGTGGCCGCACTGCAGCTCGGACACGAGCTCGGCCTCGACATTGCAATCCGGGGCGGGGGCCACAACGGCGGAGGGTTGGGCAGTGTCGACGACGGGCTGATGATCGACCTTTCCCTCATGCGAGGGGTCCGGGTGGACCCGAAATCTCGGGTGGCGGACGTCATGGGGGGCTGCCAGCTTGGGGATCTGGACCACGCCGCTGGCGCGTTTGGGCTCGCCACCCCCGGCGGCATCATCTCCACGACCGGCGTCGGGGGCCTGACCCTCGGTGGGGGGCTCGGACATTTGACCCGGAAATACGGACTCTCGATCGACAACCTGCTTTCGGCGGACGTGGTTCTCCCGGACGGGAGTCTCGTCACGGCCGATCCCGACCAGAATCCCGACCTCTTCTGGGCCGTACGGGGAGGGGGAGGGAACTTCGGTGTCGTCACCAACTTCCGGTTCCGTCTTCACCCGGTTCGTACTGTCCTTGCGGGTCCGACGTTCTGGCCCCT
>DATJVA010000109.1:0-5205 GCA_035502015.1 Thermoplasmata archaeon
TCCCCCGTCGAGCTCACGCTGGAACAACGGGCACGTGAGACACCTCCCCCTCAGGAGAAGACACTCCCTGCACGTGGCCGGGAGCGGGTCCCGCATCCGCAACCTGACCCATCCGTCCGGCTCGATCGCGGTTTCCAACTGCTCTGCGTGAGGCAGGCGTGATGAAAGATCCTGGAGGATGCGGCGGGGTGGCACCCCTGGGACCCCGACAACCAGATCGAGGAAGGGAGGCGCCGGAATGGGCCAAGGATGGCGGCATTCGGAGATTCGGGGGCGGGCCCCGTACGATCCCAACTGGGAAACGAGCCCGTTGGGCATCGAGGACCCACGAACCTCCACCTCCAGGAGAGACCCATGAACGCACCCTTGCCGCGGGGCCGTCGAGTCGCCATGGTCAAGGGCACGGCCCGAAGAGTTCGAGGACACTCGTCGAGTCGTTTGCGACGGAATCGACTCGCGTTTCCTCGTCCGACGGCAGACCCGACTTCGAGTTACCATCCCAGGTACCTTCTGCGGTCCGCGGGCCGTCGACCTCCTCTCCGCCGAGCCTGCACTTCACGTCGAGACCGCATCGACCATTTCCGGTCAGAAAGCCCGGTCATGACGGCGCCCAATGGCCGAAACCCGAGATCGAGCTCGCGACAGGGGCGGAAGACCGAATCGTGCAGGTCGCTCGACCTCCGATCACGGGACTTCGAGGTGGGGGAACAGCCGAACGTGGTGCACTCCCCTCGCCGCGTCGGAGCGGCGAGTTGTACCTGTGAGATGAAGCCAGTTGCGCCCAGGATCACGAAAGTCAGGAATTTCTCCAGGTGGGCTTGATACCTCAGCTCTAGCGAGCGGAGTCGATCCATCCCTTCCATGGGGACCGACCTTGGTCCAAACCCCCCCGAGAAGCGGAGTGTTCGCTAGTGAATCGAGCTCGACCTTATAGAGGGGCGTCCAAAATAAGCTCGCTATTTCGGACGCGGGTTTATCCGACGAAGCCCCATTAGTACCGTTTCCTGCCCGGCGTTCTGGCCCGGCGGGAGCCTCCGTGACGGATCCGGTCTTCTGCGACCAGTGCGGACGCTACCTCCCTCCGGTCGCCAGGTACTGCCCGAAATGCGGAGCCCCCATCGTCAGCGCCCTTGCTTTCCAACCGCGGGATCCGACGGGGGATCGCTCCGCTCCCTTTCGAGCGGGGTCCGGCTCGGGAGGTCCCGTTCCGAAACCTCCCCGGAGCCCCGCTCGTACCGCGGTCATCGCGGTGTCGGCCGTCGTCGTCCTCATCCTCGTCCTGATGGTCATCCCCTTGCCCCTGCCGTTCAACGCCACCCTGCAGACGAACGCCCTGAACGTCGGCCGCTCCCAGATCGGCTCCTCCAGCAGCGTCTCTCTGTCCGGCTCCTGGTCGACGGCGGACGGCGGTTCCGTGACCTTCGCCATCGAGAGCGCCGGCGGGACCACGGTCTATAGCTCGGATGCCGCCAGCGGGAGCTTCTCCTTCAACGCCTCCGACCCGCCATACACGGCCGCAGCCTACTCTCTGCTCCCCGAAACGGTCCAGATCTCGGGCACGTCGTGGAGCCCCTTGATCCCGATCGGATTGCCCTGAGGTGGCCCATCACCTCGGCCATGGCGCGGAGCGCTCGCTCGTTCGCGGTCCTCAGCATCGCTCGGAGGGCCGGCGAGTTACGTCGAAAGGTCCGCGGCGCTCGCCGGTGATAGATCCTCCAGTCGCTAGCCTCGGCCTTCGCGAGGTCGACGGTGTCGACCCTCGGGTCGATCCCGAGGTCGCGCAGGTATTCGGTCTGTCGTTCGGTCGCCATCGACGCTACCACCGCGGGAGGAGAGGACATCATGGTCGGTCCGCCTCTCAGGCATCGACGCCACTCCATCTGCAAAGCAATAGCCGGTGGCCTGCCCACCGTTGAAGTGGGTCCACGCGCGATGCGGCCGGGACACGCCGAGAGGCATGCTACCGCGTTGAGCGGGTGACGAGGCACCCTCGTTGACCCGACGCGTCGCAGTCTATGTACCTCGATAGAGGGTGGAGCGGGGGCCCACTTTGAGTATCCGGACGTTCTCCCCCTCGATTCGGTAGATGGCCCCCCACCTTCCAAAGCGAACAACGCGTCGGCCGCCCGCCTCGCGCAGGCGCTTGACCCGGTAGTCCGTTCCCGGAGAAACGGGATCGACCTCGAGCGCGTCAAACGCTCGCTGAAAACGGTCGTACACGCTCCTCGGAAGACGGTAAAGCTCCTCCTCCGCCTCCCGCGAGTAGACGATGCGGGGCACGCGCTAGTACCCGTGACGACGACGCGAATCCTCGCGCGAGCGGAACGGGCCGGCTTCCCGTCGGTCGAGCTCCTCCAGCAGCATGCGAGGGGGATTCGCGAGGAGCATCTCCTCAATGGCTTCGTCCAAGGACAACGCGTTCGGGTCGAACCCTCGGATCATCTCGACGGTAGACCGCCGGAGGGAAACCTGGACCGTCTCCTCGGTCTCGGGCGCCATGTTCCTCGGCATTGCGGTGGGGCGCTTAATCTCTACGTCGGATTCCCAGACGTGGGAACCTGCCCGCGATCCTGGTATTCCGCTACGGCTCAACCCCGTCATGCCCGCGCAGGGGCACGACAGCGGACCGGGCTCTGGCTCGTCCGCGTCGATCAGCCGGTCCTCGGACAGGGCCCGCGTTCGTGGGTAGACGGCGGCCACCCGCCAGAGAGCCTCCAGCTCCGTTGTGTTCCCCCGCGGCACGCGCCCCCGCTTGGCCGGCACGATTCCCGGGGCGTCCATTTCGACCGTCGACCCGAAGCCGCGTCCGTCGCGGGCGGGTCCGGCTTCGGCCGACGGCTCCCCGGCGTCGGCGCTCACGTACTCCCCACGGGACCTCGCGACCTCGCGCTCGAGGAAGCGCCGCACCATCGTTCCGAGCTCCTCGGCGTCGTCGTCGTTCGGCCCGTGCCGGTGGTGCGCGGAGGCGCTCACCGTCACCGTCGCGCCCTCCCCGAGCGGCGTCGTGACCCCCGTGCTGAGCTCCACCTTCACCCACGACTCGTCGCCCGAGGCTTTCGGGGTCGGCGACGGCTCGATTCCCCTCGGCTTCGAAGCAGGCGGCGCTGGGGGAGGCAGCCCTGGGGAGGGCGCCGCCGTCTTCGAGCCGTTCTCGGGCGCCTTCGAGAGCGATCGGGTCGGCGGCTGGGCGAGTGCGTCGGCCCGGGCCCCGAGCCGACTGAGGATATCGGGGGTCAGGGGTGTGCCTACAGCGAGCTTCGCCCGCTGGGCGTACCACTGAAGCTCCGTAATCCAGTCGCTCGAGTCGGCCTTCGCGAGGTCGTCGGTGTCGGCCCTCGGGTCGATCCCGAGGTCGCGCAGGTATTCGGTCTGCCGTTCGGTCGCCATCGGTTGAACCACCCCCGGGGGGCAGGTTCCGGTCGGTTGGGGCCGGGAGGGCCGGGCGCCGGGGGGAAACCGGAAAGAGCTCGACGAACCCACCCGATAGGGCGAAGAGCCCCCCCGAGCGAGATGGGCCAGACGTGGTCGACGACCTGAGCAGTTGGCTCGGGATTCTCGTTTCTGGACCGCCACCGTCCCAGGATGCGGTAGACCACAGGTCGGTGGCGGGAGCGCTGTCACGAGCGAGGCCGACTATTCCTTTCGAAGTTCGGTCTCGTGCTCCATGTCGAGGACCCGCTTTCGAAGTCCATGCTCTCCGGTCGCCTCCTCGACGTAGCGGGCGGCTTCCTCGAACAGAGCATCGAGCGCGCGTCCGTGGTCTCCTTCGTCGAAATAGAAGAATTCCCCGTGGAGGGATTCGGCGAGGTCGGAGTACGTACGGCGGAGGTCGTCGAGGCCGAGCGTCGTCAAGGCGGCCCGGCGCTCGACATAGGCGCGGGGGCCGGGGCCAATTCGAACGCCCTTGGATCGAAGCAGCCGGTCCGTCGCTTCCACGACCGCGAGCCAAGCCTTCTCTCCGGCCTCCCGAGCCTTGAGCCGGTCCGACCGGCCCCGGGCTTCCGCAAGTTCTTCAACGGCCCGGCGAAACGTTTCGACCGGCGGTGGGGTGGCGCTCGCCATTTCCACCCTTGAGGGTGCTAGGGGTGAATGTAGGTTTCCCCCGCCCGATCCGGTTCGCCCGGGGCGATTCCTGGCGACGGATCTTTGTGGGTAGGGCCTGACCGGGTGTTCCCGACCTCTCGGGCCACCTCGCTCACGTCGACGAGGAGGCCGTCCTCGATCGCCTGGGCCCTCGTATAGACCGCCACGACGGCCCCCTCGAACGCGTCGAGTTCCCGGTCGTTCTCCCGGCGTTCTCGGTCCTCTCGCTCCCTCGCGAGGCTCTCCCCATCGATCTCGGTCATCGACCCGGGGACCCCCGTCTTACGCGGACGCGCCCGGGTCCGCCCCCGGGTCCTCCAGGATTGAGCCGACGTACTCCCTATGGAACCTCGCGACCTCGCGCTCGAGGAAGTGCCGCACCATCGCTCCGAGCTCCTCGGCGTCGTCGTCGTTCGGCCCGTGACGGTGGTGCGCGGAGGCGCTCACCTTCACCGTCGCGCCCTCGCCGAGCGGCCCTGGAAAGGGGTCCCGGGACCGGGAGAGGCCCGGGGGTGCCGAACGGACCGGTGGCCAACTCCCGAAATCACGCCGTACAACGAAGAGCCACGGTTCAACGTCGACACCGCGAGCCCGAGCCTCGTGCGCCATCTGGAACGCGGCTGCGGGTCCACCTACCCTGAGATGCCGTGGGAGCCAAACGAATCGTTCCGTGCGGTGTCCAGGTTCTTCGCAAGCCACGGAAGAGAAATCGGAGCGGAGACCGCATCCGAGACCCATAGTATCTTTAGAGGATACTATATCTGCCTATGCGACCTTCGGCCTCGCGATGGGCGTTCCGATAGACTCCGGCATCGCCGCGCTCTTCGGGAGCGCGACGCGAGCCCGGACCCTCGCAGTTCTCGCAAACTCTCTGGAGCCGTTGACAGGGTACCGGATTGCCGAGGTTTCGGGGGACGAGCGGATCAAGGTCTACTCGATGCTGGCGAGCCTCGAAAGGGCTGGGATTGTGGTGTCGACCAAACGCGAGGATGGGAGGACTACCGTTTGGACATTGCGCGACCCCGACGTGGGTAGCCTCCTCCGTCGCCGCGTCCGGCTCGTGGGAGAGAAGGAGTGGGACACCGACGTAACGAAGAGGCTCTCGGAGGTGAGGGACCTCCG
>DATJVA010000110.1:0-2506 GCA_035502015.1 Thermoplasmata archaeon
GCGTGGCGCCCGAGGCGACCCCGCACGGGGTGGCGTGCTTCACGACCGCCGCGCTCGGCGAAGCGAACTCGGCGACGGTGGCGAGGGCCGTGTCGACGTCCAGGAAGTTCGTGAACGACAGCCCCTCTCCCTTCAGCACCGCGAACGGCCTCGGTAGGAGGCCGCCCCCGGGCGACGCGGTGGCCGCGAAGGTCGCCGCCTTCTGGTGGGGGTTCTCGCCGTAGCGGAGCCGGATCGGTTCGCGCCGGAACACGATCTCCTCGGGGAAGATATCGGACGTGGCGGTCGGGGTCCGCAGCCCCCGGGAGATGGCGGCGTCGTACGAGGTGCACCGCTCGAACGCTCGGACCGCGAGCCGGTGGCGCGTCTCCGCGCTCACCGTGCCCCCGCTCGAGCGCAATTCGGCGAGGACGAGCTCGTACTCCGAAGGGTCGGAGACGACCGTGACCCAGGCGTGGTTCTTCGCCGCGGCCCTCGCGAGCGTCACGCCTCCGATGTCGATGTACTCCTCGAGATCGCTCGCGCCGGGGTGCTCGGCGAGGTGCCGCTCGAACGGATAGAAGTTGACCGTCACGAGGTCGAACGGGAGGAGCTTCCGCTCGGCGAGCTCCTTGACGCCCTCCTCGGTTCGCGGCGCGAGGATGCCGCCGAGGATCCCCGGATGGAGCGTCTTGACCCGTCCGCCGAACCACGAAGCAATCCCCGTGAGCTCCTCGGCCGGCCGGACCGGCACGTGGGCCTCCGCCAGCGCCCGACGGGTGCCTCCCGTCGCCCACAGCTCGACGCCCAGCTTCGAGAGTCCGACCGCGAACGGACCGAGACCGGACTTGTCGTCGACCGAGAGCAGCGCCCGCTCAACCCGCGTTCGAGACGTCGGTTCGGTCGCCACTCGCCGTACCCGGAACGGGGAGGATGGACGAGAGATAAGTTTCGCGGAGTCGGCACGCCCGGGCGGAGCTCGGCCCGGGTCGACGAACGGCCGCGCGAGCGCAAGTATTAATACGCCACTCCCGGCTAAAAACATCGGACGGGGGCGCGCGGGCGTGCCTCCGATTCGGATGGCGCGCGAACAACGATGGGCCGGGGCACCCGGCGTGCGTCCGCCGCGGCGCTCCGCGCGCGCGGCCCGACGCTCCTGGCGACGTCGGTCCCGCCGGGCCCAGGTCTCGGCGGTCGCCACGATCCTCGGACTGCTCCTCGTCGTCACGTTCATCGCGAACTACATCTCGACGACGTTGCCGAACACGATGGGGCAGAACGACCTGCAGCACGAGCTCGCGGTCGAGAACCAGGTCGCCCAGCTGTCCGCGCGCGTGCAGGCGACCGCCGTGGCGGGGGCGTTCGGAGCGCAGGTGACGCAACCCGTGTCCCTCGGTTCGCAGGGAGCGCCGCCGTTCGCGGCTCCCGATGGCGCATCCCTCACGGCCCTCTCGTCCGCGGCCAACACGACGGGGAACCGTCCCCAGTCGTCGGTGAGCTTCCAGCTCCTCGGCCCCTCCTCCGTCCAGGTCCCGGTCACCCTGAACGGCACCTCGGGCTTCACGGTCCACTTCGCGAACACCTACGCTCCGCTCGCGGAAGTGGCGTACGACCAGGGCTCGGTGGTGTTCGCTCAGCCGGGCGGCACGCCGATCTTCATCGTGCCGCCGTCGATCACCCTGGTGAGCGGGGTCCTGACCATCTTCGTCCCGTGGTTCTCGAACAGCGTGGCCGGTGAGGCCGGCACGGGCACGGCGGACGCGAGCCTTCGACTGCTCTCGACGACCTCGCTGACGGTCCCGTCGAACGGCTTCTCCTTCGTGAGCGGCTCTTCCGTCACTTTCCGTGTGGTCTCTCCGTACGCGGCCGGATGGTTCTCCTACCTCGGCGCCTCGACGGCGTTCCAGCCGTACACCCTCACGTGCACCGGGTCGAACAACGTCTGCAACGCACCGTACAACCCGTTCGGGATCGCGCCTCTCGGCCAAGTGACCCTCGTGATCCCCACGAGCGCCATCCTGCAGCTCAACATCCTCACGGCCGTGTACGCCATCCAGCTCGCATAGAGAGGAGCGTGCGCCGCGGCAGGTCCCGCGCTGCCCCTACTTCCGGGTCGGGAGACGCTGTCCCCTCAGCCACGCCTTCGCGCCGACCAGGGTCCCCCAGGTCCGATGGGGGACAACGGTGGGTCCGGGGGTGCCGGTCACGGACCAGGCCGCCCGGGCCTGGGCCGCGACTAAGTGGTCGACCTCCGCGATCGCGCGACGGCCTTCCGCCCGGACGATGCGGAACCGAACGGTCGGTGCCCCCGCCGCGGCAAGGCGTCCGGAGAGCAGTACCTCCCAGTCGCGTGGGGAAAGGGAAGGAAAGAGTTCCCCCGCCACCTCGATGCCGAGGTAGCGGGGCCGCCGGGCGGGCGGCTTACCGGACGAGGTCGATGACTTCCTCGGACTCACCGGCCGCGTAGCCTCCCTTCTGTCCGAGGAGGCTCTGGGCGCGGACGCCGGTGATGATGAGGAGCACCTTG
>DATJVA010000111.1:0-39301 GCA_035502015.1 Thermoplasmata archaeon
CGGGAGGGTCTCGCGATCCTCACCAACCGGGTCTGGAACCCGGGATCCAATGTTTTCGGGATCGTCCCCTTTGCCGCCGGCACGCTGATCACCAGCGCCATCGCCCTGCTAATCTCTGTGCCGCTCTCCATCGGAGCCGCCCTCTTCCTGACCCAGCACGCGCCCCAGTGGCTGCGCGAGCCGATCGCGCAGGTGGTCCAGATGCTGGCGGCGATCCCGTCCGTCATCTTCGGGTTCTGGGGCCTGATCGTGATCGTCCCGGTCATGGCCAGCACGGTGAACCCTGCCCTGGCCAGGTACCTGGGTTGGACGGGGGCGTTCGGTGGCCCGACGGACATTGGAACCAACGTCCTCACGGCGAGCGTCGTGCTCGCCATCATGACCGTCCCGACGATCACGGCGCTCAGCAAGGATTCCATCATGGCCGTGCCTCGCACTCAGACCGAGGCCGCCATCAGCCTGGGCGCGACGGACTGGGAAGTGGCGAGGAAGGCCGTTCTTCCCTACGCACGGGGGGGGATCGTCGCCGGCATTGTGCTCGGGCTGGGTCGGGCGCTCGGCGAGACCATGGCGGTCACCCTGGTCATCGGTAACGCGAACGCTATTCCGAACTCCTTCACTGCCCCGGGTCAGACCATCGCGAGTTTGATCGCGAACGAGTTCTTTGAGGCCAACGTTCTCGAACGGCCGGCGCTGGTCTATGCCGCCCTTGTCCTCCTTGTCATCACGTTGGCGGTCAACGTCGGCGCCCGGTTCCTTCTCGCGCGGTTCCAGCGGGGCATGGGTGAGAAGGTCGAATGAAGGTGAAGTTCGACCGTTACACTCGCCGCAAGCTGTTCAGCCGCGGGATGACCGTGCTCACCGGCGCGACGGTCGTGATCGTTCTCCTCCCCCTGTTCTCGATCATCTACGAGACGGTCGTCCTCGGAGGAGGGGTCCTCTCGGTCGGGTTCTTCACTCAGAACATCCCCGAACCCTGCTCCCCGCACGCCGGCGTTGTGTGCCAGGCGGGGGGCATCGGGAACGCGATCCAGGGCTCGTTCATCATCGTCGCTCTGGCGGCGCTCTACTCGGTCCCGGTCGGAATCGGAGCGGCCATCTTCGCGGTCGAGTATGGGGGTGAGCGCGCGCTGGCGCGAGCGATCAGCATGGCGGCCGACATCCTGTCCGGGGTCCCGTCAATCGTCGCCGGGATGTTCATCTACGCCCTCATCTTCTATTACGAACCGGCCATCGTGTTCAGTACGTTCTCGGGCTCGCTCGCGCTCGGCGTCATCATGCTCCCGATCGTCATGCGGACCAGCGAGGAGGCTCTGCGAACCATTCCGCACTCCGTCCGTGAGGCCGCGCTCGCCCTCGGGATCTCCCGGTGGAAGACCTCCATACGGATCGTCCTCGTGGGCGCCCTGCCCGGGGTGCTCACCGGTGTGATGCTGGCCATCGCCCGCGCCGCCGGCGAGGCGGCCCCCATGCTGCTGCTCAACAACGGGGCTCTCCACGGATTCACCGGGGTGAACTACGTGTCCCAGAACATGGCGCTTCTCATCTACACGTCGGCGGTGGCCGGGTACCAGAACGACGTGAACCTCGCGTGGGGAGCCGCCCTCATCCTCATTGTGTTCGTGCTCGGGATGAGCATCGTATCTCGGGTCGTGTTGAACCGAACGGCGCGCAAATGGGGGCAGAGCACCTAGGATGGCGATTTCGAGCGCTCCGGTGAAGATGGACATCCAGCACCTGACCGCCTTATACGGCTCAAACCGGGCCGTTCAGGACGTCAGCATCGCTGTCCCCGAGAAGGAGGTCACGGCCATCATCGGGCCGTCCGGTTGCGGAAAGTCCACGCTGATCCGGTGCCTCAACCGCCTCCACGAGACCGCCCCGAGGACCCGCGTCGAGGGGGTGGTGCTGCTCGACGGAGAGGACATCTACTCGATCGACCCGACCTGGGTCCGTCGCCGCGTCGGGATGGTCTTCCAGAAGCCCAACCCGTTCGCGACGATGTCGATCTTCAACAACGTCTCGGCCCCCCTTCGGTTCAACGGTCGACCGTCCCGCGAGGAGCTCGACCAGGCCGTGCTCCGGGCCCTCAAGGGCGCGGCGCTGTGGGAGGAGGTTCGGGACCGCCTCGACTCTCCCGCTACCTCGCTCTCGGGGGGGCAGCAACAGAGGCTCTGCATCGCCCGCGCGCTCGCGGCCAATCCCGAGGTCCTCCTCATGGACGAACCGTGCTCCGCGCTCGACCCCATCGCCACGGCAAGAATCGAGGACCTCATCGCACAGCTCAAGCAGGATTACACGGTGATCATCGTGACGCACAACATGCAGCAGGCCGCGCGGGTCTCGGACAACACCGCCTTTCTTTACCTGGGAAAGCTGGTCGAGTACGGTCCCACCGAGGAACTTTTCGAGCGGCCGAAGGAAAAGCTCACCGAGTCGTACATCACGGGGAGGTTCGGATGAACGAAGCACCGCCCGCCGAGCCCGGGGGTCGCCGCGGATACGACCTTCAGATCCGCCACCTCAAGGACCGAGGAGTGCAGCTGGGCCAGTTCGCGTTCGCCATGTTCCGAGACGGATGGCGGGCGTTCGACCAGGGGGACCTGGCGGCCGCGCAGTCGGTCCTCGACCGGGGGGACGAGCTCGACCGTCTCGACGAGGACATGGAACATGCCACGATCGCGTTCATGGTCCTCCGCCAACCCACGGCCGTGGACCTGCGCACCGCCGCGGCCCTCCTGAAGATCACGACCCACTGCGACCGGATCGGGCGTTTGGGCTTCGACATGGCCCGCATCACTTCGGCCGGGCCGGGGAACGAGCCGTCCGACCTCCGGGCTCTCCTGCAACGGATGGACGAGGTCGTCGAAAGCATGGTCCGTCAGTCGCTCGACGCGCTGGATAGGGACCAGGTCGAGCTCGCCCAGTCGCTGTTCAAGCGAGACGACCTCGTCGACCAAATGCACCGGCAGGCGAATCGGATGATCATCGCGAATCTCGAGAGCACCCCGTCGCTCGCCCCCCGCCTCGCGAACGACCTCCTGGTCGCGCGGCACTTCGAGCGCATTGCCGACAATGCGTGCAAAGTGGGTGAGAAGACCATCTACGCGCTCACCGGACAACGCCGATCAGAGTACCTCCCCCGTCACCCGACGCGACCGTACGTTCTCGAAACGCCGCGGCCCGAACCTTCGGAGACGAGCGGTCCCGTCGGTCGCTCTCGCTCCTCGGGTCCGAGAGCTCCATAGCGGACCTATCGTGTCGCCGGCTTCGCGACCGGCGTACCTCGATGCTCCCGTAGCCTAGTCCGGTCAGGGATAGAGTGCCCTCGCCGCGCCCCCGGGCTGTATGAGCGATTCGGATCTCGCCCCGGCGGGAGCATCGTTCACGCCCGTGAGAAAGGTAAAGGCGAGCGGCGGGGCAATCTCGACATGCCCTATAAGAGTTCGAGAGCGCGACGCGCGTACAATGCAGCATACCAGCCTCCCTACTATCGGAATCACAGGCTGGCGACGTTGGCCCGGCAAGGAAAAGGAAGCGAGACGCTCGACTCTTCCTCCAGGCGCGGAAGCGTGCCGAAGAGTGCTCTCGTTGTGGAGAGCCGGACGTTCGTTGCCTCGACTTCCATCACCGGCCTGGTCGTGTGAAGGTTGCCGGGCTGGCACGACTGGCCACCGACGGAGCCGCGATCAGGACCATCGAGCGCGAATTGAAGAAGTGTGTTGTGCTGTGCAAGAACTGCCACGCTAAGGAACACTTCAAGCATCTTATGGTCTGAGGGGTCGGTCACCCAGTGCTCCCGTAGTCTAGTCCGGTCAAGGATTGAGGGCCTTCGAGGCGTCCGTCGGGACTCCAAGGAAACCCTCAAACGCGGGTTCGAATCCCGCCGGGAGCAATCTGCATTCGCTTCGCCGACCGGACGGCGAGCGCCCTTCCCCGCGGATGGAGAGGGAAAAGTAGGAAAGGGTTGGGCGCCCCGGGCCGGTGAGTGGGTCGGTCGGGGCGCCGGTGTGATCGTTGCGGTCGTTCCTAGGAGCCGAGCACTCCGTTCCCGTTGTAGAGGTACCACGTGTTGTCGTTACCCCCACCGATGGTCGGGTTGGTGTTGACGGTCGTCGGGTTGATCCAGGAGGCGTAGGTGACCACGAGGCTCTGCTGGTCGTAGTAGACGTACAGCGCGAGGCCGTTCGCGATGTGCTCAACCAGGTTGTACATCAGCACCCGTGCCGGTCCGACCGCCATTCCCGCCGCTTGGGTCATGCCCCACTCCATCGCCGCGTAGGCGTTGCCCTCGCACGCCTGGGGGATCTCGGCCTGGTTGGCCCAGAAGAGCAGCCCGGCCATCGAGGCCGGGTCGGTCGGTCCACCGTTGTCGTTCGCGCAGGTGAACTGGCTGAGACCCTCCTGCACCGCGTCGCCCGAGGTGTACGTCGCGTCGGGGTAGTACAACGGAGCCACGTAGTCCGTCGGGTCGGGGTAGTCCGGCGCCCACCCAAGGTTGAACCACGGCAGCGCCGATTGTCCCGGCAGCGCCGAGACGCTGCCGACCACGAGCTGGCTGAACGTGACGTCGAACGTGTTCGGCGCGAGCCGCCCGCCCGAGATCTCGCTGAT
Organism: Thermoplasmata archaeon; assembly: GCA_035502015.1. GTDB lineage: Archaea > Thermoplasmatota > Thermoplasmata > Lutacidiplasmatales > UBA184 > Lutacidiplasma. Next base: position 4,615 of record DATJVA010000111.1, read on the forward strand.
GTACGGCAGGTAGTCCTGGATCATCTGGTCGACCTGGCTCGCCCCCTTCTCCCCGATGATCGGGAACTGGCACGGCGAGCTCGTCGTGCAGCTCGCGAGCTGGGGGTCGTAGTACGGGCTGCTCGAGTCCGTCGCCTGGGTCCACCACCACGCCGCGCTACCGACGGTCGACGTGTCGGTCACCGGGTCGGTGCTCGGCCAGCTGATGTTCGTCGGGTAGTAGTTGCCCATGTACTGCGGGATCGCCCCGCCGTAGTTGAACCCGTACTGGATCCCGTCCGTCGTGAAGATGGTGTTCTCCACGGTGGTGTACGGGAACGCGTTGACCAGGAACTGCCGCAGCCCAACGTAGTTGAAGAAGTTCCCCGGAACGTTGATGATGTTCGGGTCGAACTGCTTCGCGGCGGCCGGGTCGAACTCCATCGCGAACGCGAAGAAGTAGATGCTCAGCGTCGGCACGGTGAACGCGCCGATCTTCCCTTCCTGGATCAGCGAGAGCATCTGCGGGGTCTCGCCCGGCTCGATCGTCGCGAAGTCGGTCAGGCCCGCCTTGTAGTCCTCGATCCCGATCGTGTCCGTCGTCTGGTAGACGACGATGACCTTCGCCACGTAGTGGGTGGGCCCCGGGAGCGGTTCGCAGTTCGGCTGGCCGGCGCATCCGGTGGGAGCGGCGTAGTACGGGTTCTGCTCGAGCGTGTACCCCACCGAGTGCGCGAACGGCTGGTTGGCGAGGTAGTAGGGTCCCGACCCCACCATGTTCCACTGCACGCCGGGCTGGACCGCGGGAGTGTCTATGGCAAGCTGCTCGAACGAGTCCCAGTAGGTTGGCGAGGTGGACGTGAGCCAGCTCTGGAACGATGACGCCGAGGTGTTCGTGGCACCGCCGGGCAAGTAGCATGGACCGTCGCCCGACGGGGCGTTCGTACCGACAAAGCCCGGAACGTTCGCACCCTGCGCGGTGAACCAACCGCACGGCTCGACGGCGGCACCTTCGGGGTCAGCGATCAGTTCGAGGAAGAACGGCCACGCCGCTCCTCCTCCCCAGACGTTGAAGGTGACGCACCCGTTCGAGCCCACCATAACGCTGGACGGGCAGTACGTGCTGTCGTTGACCAGGATCGACGAGAGGACCGCTTGCGGTGTGTTGTTGAAGGGCGCGTGGAGCCCGCCGTCCCACGCGGCGTTCCCGTTCGGCAGCAGCGACTGGCACTGGATCCACCCGGGCTGGGCTCCGAACCCCGGAAGGTCGGCGAAGCCGCACGTCCGGGCCATCGTGAACGCCACGTCCGACGGGTAGACACCCCAATGGGCTCCGGTCGCCGGGTCGTAGTACTGCGCCGCCGAGTCGATGGGGAAGGTGAAGAACTCCGGCTCGCCCGTGGTCTGGTTGTTGACGATCAGCGAGTCCCCGCCGTACCGTGCGGCGCATCCAGGACCGGGGACGCACAGGGAGAGCTGAGGCAAGAACGAGGCCGTGCTGCTCCCGTTGTACGTCACCAGCGTCTGGTAGACGTTCAGGATCGGCTCGTAGCTGATTGAGTCGTACCCCACCGAGGGGTCCTCCGAGGTGGCTCCGCCCGGGGCCACTTCTTGGAAGATGAGCTGGCCGGGGTGCGGGCTAGTTCCGTGCGTGCCGGTGCCGCCGCTGCAGCTCGAGCATCCCGGCGGAACGCCCGCGGGCGAGACGTAGACGGTCCAGGTGTAGTTCTGGTAGACCGTGCCGGTCGGCGCGGTGACCGCTCCGACCATCGTGATGTAGTAGAGACCCTCCGCGCTGAACGAATACGTCGCCGACACGCTCGTCGGCGTCGCCACGAGGGCCGACTGCGTTCCGCCCGTCGCCGTCAGGGTCGGCGCCTGGTCGGTGTAGCCCGTCGCGGTCGAGTTGGCAGTGTACGTCGCCGAAACGCTCACGGCCCCGGAGCCCTGCAACCACCCGAACTGGGTGGTCTGGGTGGTTCCGTTCGTGAACGTCGTGGAGAGCGTGGGGAAGAATCCGGAAGATGTGGTCTGAAGGCTCGGAGTGACGACGATGGGGAAGAGCGACGCGGGGCCACGGTGAACTGTCGTCCCGACGAGCGCTTCGGCGCTGATCACATAGGAACCGAGCGTGCTGTAGGCGTGGTTGGCGGTCGGGTTGGCACCCGTGTAATTCGCACCATCCCCCCAAAAGATGAGATACTGATCGACCGACTCGCCGCCCGTCACCGATACGGTGGCTGGCAGGCTCTGTCCTTGGGCAATGGTCGCAACGGCCTGACCGAAACCGGGCGCATACGGAACGCTGATGGTGACATCATCCAATCCGGACGTCGATTCGCACACCGGGCTCGTGGACGGCGCGCAGGTCGAGTTCGTCTTCGTCTGGTTTCCCGCGGTCGCGGACAACGCCGCGTAGCCGGCGCCTCCGACGATGACGATCACGATGACCATCACCGCGACCGCTGCTGTCAGCGACATTCCCCGTCGGTCCATTCTTGAGAGCTCTGGCCGTGCGCCCACTGCTTCGGTTTCGTTCATCGGACTTGGAACCTCCGAGATCGTTTCGGAGGTGCTCAAGTCCCCGAAGTCGAGATAAACAGAGGAGAAAATTCGGCGTCGTTTTTCCGGTAGTGGAGATAAACTCTAGGAGTTGCGTCGCTCCGGCGGCATCGTTCCGCCGATCTCGGATGCACTGTTCCCGACTTCCCGGACCGGATTCCTGACGGGACCCAGACCGACGACCGCTCCCCCGATGGGAGGCGGTCGCGGAACCTCCTCCACTCTCGAAGAACGTCTCGTCTCGGTCACTCGAGGTCGCCCAGCAGCAGCTCCCACGGGAGAAGCTCTCCCATGGTGAGGACCCCGGAGCGCATCCAGGGGTCCTGCTCCAGTCGGGCGAGAAGCGCCTTCTCGTTGTCGGCCCGGAGGATCAACATCGCCCGGTGCCGAGGGCCCGTTCGGAGCGGCCCTCCGAGAACGACCGTGTGGTCGTCGACGAGGGCGTTCATGAAGGCGGCGTGTTCTTTCCAGCCGCTCTGCTCTCGCATCGGTCGGGAAGGGTCCCACTTCGGACCCTGCTCGTTGATCACGGCAAACAGCGTCATGACCGGGCCCCAGAATCCGGCCTCGCTCTCCGGGCGATCGTCCAGACCTTTGCGCTCCCCCGCCGGGTTCGTCGCAAGCGGACCTCGTCCTCCATTCGGTGGATCCACGTGTGGCACGGCACCCGGTAGGGGAGCCGCAGTCCCCCTCGGAGCTGTGCCCAAGTGGCGCCCTCGGGATGCCTCCGAAGGCATTCTTGAACCGAGTCGCGGAACTGTTCGTACCGCATCTTGAGGTTCCACGAGTTCATCTCCTGGATAAAGCCGGAGGGGGAGGGCCTGAAACACCCGTTTCCTGTGTCCCAGAGGTGGACCGTGCCGCAGCGTCCCGGCGAGACGGGGAATCGCTAAGAACTCGCTTCCGGGTGGGACCCCACCGAACGGGGACCGATGTCGGAAAGCTCCTCGCTAACCGTTCGTTTGCGCATCCTGGTCTCGCTGCTCGGAGCCCAGTTTCTTATCGGCATCTGGGTGAATCTCTTCGGGACGTTCCCATCGACCGACAACGTGGGAACGGCCCTCATGTACGGCGGCGACCCCGTCCTGTCGGCCCACTACGTGGTCGCGGTCGCGATCTTCGTGCTCGCGTTGCTTCTGGTGTTCCGCACGATCCGGGTCCGGACTCCGCCGAGCCTGCGCTGGTTGATGCTGGCGGGATTCCTCTCGGTCGTCTGGGCGTGCGTGTCCGGAGCTGAGTTCATCCTTTCGGGGTTCACGAACAACGAGGCTTCGTTCTCGATGGCGTTCGCGTTCATCGTGGCGGTCTCCTTCTACGGGGTCGCCCAGGTCGCCGTGATTGGGATGGACCGGGTGACGCCTCCGGTCGCGAGACCGCCGACGGCCGTTTCTCCCGGAGGGCCGTGAGCTCTCGGCTCGGGTCCAAGCGTTAACCCTAAGACAGGAGCCCGAGGATAGTTTCCCGAGACCCGACACCCATGAGCTCCAGTTCGACCAAGGTAGGCGACCGTCGCTCTCGTTCGACCCGGGAGTCGCCGCTGGGATGGCTGGGCCACCGGATCGTACGGCATCCGTGGTACTCCATTGTGCTCTGGGCGGCGATCCTGGCCATCTGCCTCGTCCCGGCGATGAACGTCGGGTCGGTGATCACCAACAATTTTACGAATCCGCTCCCGAGCTCGGACCAGAGCATCCGGGCGCAGAACGCCCTCGCGGCCGCCTTTCCCGACCAGCAGTCCGCTCCCGCCTCCGCGATCCTTCTCCTCGAGTCCCCCAACATCGTCAATGCCGACGGGAAGAACGCGACCCTCGCACTGACCGCCGCGCTCTCTTCCGACTCGAAGCTCAAGAACGTGAGTTCAATCGAATCCCTCTACTCCGCGTATTCGGCCTACCTCGCCGGCCAGGTCGAGCTCGGATGGGCGTTCCTCGGTCCGGCACTGAGCGCAACGCCATCGCTGCCGGACTCCGTGAACATGACCGCCGGGTTGCTCTGGACACCGGTCGGGACGTATCTCGCGAACTGGGAGGCGATCGTCGCGAACCAGTCGATGGGTATACCGGCGTCCGCCGCGGACTGGCCCGCCTACAACGAGACCCGGACCGCGTTCGCCTCAAGTCCGGGCGAACTCTTGGTGCTCCAGGACTTCTTCAACGGCAGCGCCGACGGAACCGGATTCCTCAACGCGACGACCGTTTCGGGCTGCTTGACCACCGGGACGCCCTCCTCCTGCGCGACGGAGGCGGCACGAGCCGCCGTGCCGGCGGCGTTCTCGACGCTCTTCCCCACCCCCTCCGCTGTCGGCTTGGCTCAGCTCGCTCTATTCGACCTCGGTGTGGAGAACTGGAGTCAGACGAGCAGCCAACAGGCCGTCGCGGCGACCTCCCTCGGGATGGCCTCGGGGATCGCCCCCTCGTGGATCCTCACCATCTGGCAGACGTTCCCCGGTACACAACCACCCTCCACGGCCACCGTTGAGGCGTGGGTCCAGGGCCAGGTGGAACGCGACCCTCTCGCGACACTACCGCTTCCGGTACCGGCGCAGATCCTCGGTGGGTTTCTTAACCCTCAGGGGACCGCGACCCTCGTCATCGTCTCGTTCAACGTGGACGACACCTACACGGTGAACGGCTCGGCGGTCACGTACAGCGACGTCTCCGAGATCAACCACATCGTGAGCCAGGTGCTCGGGTCGTCGGCGGCCTACCTTCCGATATCCTCGTACGTCACCGGCGGAACACCGCTCGACGACGCGGTGAACACCCTTGCCCTTTCCGCGCTCGGTGTCCTCCTGGTCCTGACGGTCGTCGTGCTCGTCGTGATCATGATGATCTTCTTCCGGGCACCGGCCGCGCCGCTCCTCGCGTTCGGGATGATCGGGATCGCGCTCTTGGCGGGGTTCGCGGCGATCTTCGTGGTCGGGACTCTCGTGACGAAGTTCGTCTCGGAGATCGAGTCGATCGTCCTCGTCTTCCTGATGGCGATCGGGACGGACTACTCGGTCTTTTTGCTGGCCCGTTACCGCGAAGAGCTGGTCAACGGGGCCGACCCCAACGAGGCCGTGGCGACGACGGTTCGATGGGCGGGCCAGAGCATCCTCACGAGCGGCCTCGCCGTGGCGGTGGTCGCGCTGGCCCTCACGCTCTCGAACATCAGCTTCCTCACCCAGCTCGGGATCTGCCTCCTCATCTCCGTTGCGTTCGCCCTCGCCGTGAACCTCACCGTGCTGCCGTCGGTCCTCCGACTGGTCGGTCCGCGGATCTTCTGGCCGAACTCGGGCGAGCGGTTCTCGCGGTACGCCATGCGTCGTACCGAGAACATCCGGGCCCACCGGGACTACGTCGCGCGCGCGGGCCGGGCCGCGACCCGCCGGCCGCTGCTCGTCATTGGGCTGATCCTGGTCCTCTCCGTACCGGTCGTCGCCGTCGCGCTGCAGGTCCCGGTCTCCTACGATATCACGAACATCGGGCTCCCGCCGTCCAACCCGGCCGAGCAGGGCTTTGTCCATCTCCAGAACGACTTCGGCGCGAGCTACTCGAGCACGAGCTATGCGCTGGTGACGTTCTCCGCCCCGCTGTTCGCGAACTCGACGCCGAACGCCGGGGAGTTCAGGGACATCTGGGGGCTCGTCCAAACAATGAGCGCCACTCCCGGTGTGGCGAGCGCGGTGACGCTCGTCGGCCCCGGCAGCGCGCCGCTCGATACCTGGCTCAACTATTCGTACCTCCCGCCCGCGGTCGTGGTCGCGCTCAACGAGACCCGGGCGTCGTACGTTGGGACCGACGGGACGACCGTTCTCTTCAACATCGCGACCAACGTAAGCGGATACTCGGCCGCGGCGATCTCGGTCGTCGACAACGTGGAACAGCGGGTCGATTCCTACGACGCGGGGCACCCGGGGGTCGTCCGGACGCTCTACGGCGGCGCCGCTCCGACCACGGAGGACATCCGGACGCTCGTCAACACGGCGACGGAGGAGATGCTCATCGGGGCGGCCGTGGGCCTCTTCATCCTCATGCTCGTCATCCTCGGCTCGGCGTTCGTTCCGCTCCTCGCCCTCGGCGTCATCGGCCTCTCCATCCTCTGGAGCTGGGCGACCACCTATTTCGTGGTCGGCATCATCGAAGGAGAGGCCCTGATCTTCCTGCTCCCGCTGATCCTGCTCATCCTCGCCATGGGCCTCGGGATGGACTACAACGTACTCCTCCTGACGCGCGTCAAAGAGGAGCGCACGCTCGGAAACCGCGGAGTGGAAGCGATACGGGACGCCGTCACGCACGCCGGCGGCGTCATCATGGCCGCGGCGATCATCCTCGGCGGAGCGTTCCTGCTGCTCGGCCTCACGAGCCCGCTCGGGCTCATCGCCGCGCTCGGGCTCGGTATCGGGACGGCCGTCCTGCTCCAGGCCTCCGTCGTCCAGTTGTACTTCACACCGGCGGTGCTGACCCTTGGAAAGGACGGGATCTGGAAGGGCTGGCAGCGGTCGAAGTAGCAGAGGCCGCGTCCGTCGTTAGGTCGTGGTCAGCGCGAAGGCGTACAGCTGGTCGTCACCGGCCACGTAGACGCTGCCCGGGCCCGCCGACGGGGAGATGAAGTGGTCGACCGAGCCGAGCGAGAACGAGTAGAGCGGCGCTCCCGTCGTGATGTTGAACCCGAGGAGCTTCGCGCTCGAGATGTCGACCGACCAGACGACGTTGCCGGTCACGATCGGTGAGCCGGCGTCGAACCCGGAGGTCTGCCACGCGACCGTGAGGTTCGACGGCCCGGCCACGACATCGAAGACGCCGTTGAGGCACGGCACGAAGATCGCGGAGCCGACGTGCGCCGTCGCTCCGTAGGCGCCGTTGCAGACACTCGCGTTGGAGATCTGTCCGCCGATACCGCCGAGGCTCGTGCCCGACAGGAGATACCCGACCCCCTCCTTACCGATCTGGAAGACATCCCCGTTCGGCAGGACGGTGGGAGCGACCGAACCGAGGTCGTTGTCCTGCGAGTTCAACTGCGCCCAGTTGCTGGGGGCGAAGTACCCGACCTCAGACAACGAGGGCGAAAGCTCGATCACGGCGTCGCCGTGGTCGAACGTCGTGGAGGAATCGCCGTTCCCCGTCGACACGTAGAGGTCCCCGTCCGAAGCCACACCCGTACCGGCGGTGCCCCAGATGCCCCCTTCGCGGTGGGTCGGTACCTCGTAGGAGACGAGCGGACCGGCACCCGAGACCGGGGCTCCGACCACCCACCCGTGGTAGTCGCCGCAGTCCCCGTCGAGACCGCCGTAGACGACGTAGACGTAGCCGTTCGCGAGGGTGAGGGCCCCGCGTTGCTGCTCGACCTGCGGGTCCGACCCAGTAGGGTCGACCCCCACCTGGGACGTGACCGTACCGTTCACGACATTGAGGCCGAAGAGCACGTGCTGGTCCGGGGCGAGGAATGCGACGGCGTACAGGGTCCCGGTGGCCACGTCGATCACCGGGGTGCCGGTGATGCCGGTCGTCGGACCGATGTCGCCGCAGGGCAGCGTCCCGCTGTCCACGGGCACGCCGAGCTGCGTGTGCCAGAGGACCGCTCCGGTGGTCGCGTTGACCGCGTAGACGGAATCGTTCTCGGTCGCGACAAAGACGGAGTTGCCACAGACCAGCGGCTCGGCGTAGACCGGCCCATCCAGATGGAGGGGACCGGACCATTCCGAGTGGACCGACGCAACGTTCCCATCCGTCTCTACCCCATCACGAGTGGAATCCTGATGGTAGGTCGTCCAGTTCCCGGCGTTGGGATCCCCATTGGACGACGGGCAGACCGCGGGGCCGGAAGGGCCGGTGGGGCCCGTAGGGGAGGTTTTCGTCGAAGCTGGGGCGAGAACGATGAACGAGACAGCCCCGGCCACCACCACGAGAGCCACGATGATGATCAACACTACGGTTCTACGGTCTTCCATGCGCTGTCGTCTCCCTCAGCCGCGGGTTCGGAACCTAGGGAGGGTCCCGAGGGCGGTCCAACCCCTCCTTGTCGCGTGGTCCCCACGTACCGTCACACGGCCGAGAGATACGGTTTCCCCGTCGTTCTCGGAACCTACGGGTACGACGGGCACAATATATAGTCTATAATTGGAGGGCTTAAGGTTCCGTAAATCCTCGACCGTACGGAATGTCCCAGATGGAGGGGCGTAAGCTTCAGCTGGCCGGCGGCTCAACGTACCTCGTCTCCCTTCCCAAGCGATGGGTGCAGACCGCGGGCCTCAAAGCCGGAGACACCGTGTTCTTGGAAACCGAGACGGACGGGTCCGTCTCCGTACGCGCCCGGGCCTTCGACGTTCCCGAGATGCGAAGGAAGGTCTTCGAGGATTCCAACGACGGAAGCCGCGACCATCTTCTTCGGAAGCTCCTCGGGGCCTACGTCTCCGGTTTCGGGCTCATCGAGGTCCGGTTTCTCCCCGGCGACGCGTCGTTCACCCGTCAGGTCGTGCGAGAGTTCTGTCACCTGGTCATCGGGCCGGAGGTGATCGAGGAGAACCGGAACTCCATCGTCATCCAGGACCTCTCGGACCCATCGGACCTGAGCGTGGACAAGTGCCTGCGTCGGATGCAGCTCACCGTCCGCGCCATGCTCGAGGACGCAGTGAACTCGTTGGCGCGCTCGGACTTGGCGCTCGCACGGGACGTCGACCTCCGCGGACAGGACGTGGACCGACTCTACTGGATGGTGGCGAAGCAGTACCACCTTGTCCAGTTCCACCCACAACAGTTGGTCCCCAACGGTTCCGCCTATCCCGTCACCGGTTACCTTCTCATCGCGAAGCTGCTCGAAGGGATCGGGGAGCACGCCGAGCGAATTGCGCGAGCGTTCCCGGCGCTCGCCGAGGGAAAGACCGTTGAGCCGACGCTCGCGAAGGAACTCGAGCAGGCCCGCGGTTCGGTCATCGCCATTCTCGACAGTGCCTTCAATGCCCTCGTCACGAAGAACATCGCGATGGCGAACGAGGCGATCGACGCGCGCCGCGCCCATCAGACGTTGCTCGACGCGCTCTCCCACCGCATGGCCACGCGAAGGGGCGAGGGGCTTCTCGTCCTCGGGGAAGTGGTGAACAGTTTGGGACGTGCCGCCGGTTACGCGGCGGAGATCGCGGAGCAGGCAATCGACATCGCCGTGATGACCGACGGGACCTCGGCCTAGCGGCCCCGACCGGACCCTCCCGTCGGTGGCACATCGCCCCGTACGATGGGCTCTACACGGACTCTTCGATCTCTCCGACCTGGGGCGCGCCCGCGAGCTGCTTCGCGACCGAGCCCAGGATCTCGAGGTGCCGGTCGACGTCCTTCTCTGTGTGCTGGACGGAGATCGTCCACTGTTCGTCCGGCCCGGTTCCGCTCGCGATGAGGTTGTGGTTGAGCGAGAGGTAGTAGTAGAGCATCGAACGGTCGCCGTCGACGTTCAGGAAGTCCCGCCAGTTACGCACGGGGTGGTCGGAGAAGAAGACGGTGCCCGACACGCCGTCGGCCGAGACGAACGCGGTGACCCCGGCGTCCTTGAACACCTCCCCGTAGCCCTTCGCCAGCCGCATGTTGAGGCGGGCCGACCGCTCGAGGGCCTCGTCGGTCAGGATGTGATCGAGGCAGGCGATGCACGCGGCCATCGACAGCGGGTTCGAGTTATACGTCCCGGCGTGGGCGACCTTTCGAGGTCCGACCTCGTCGAGGATTCCCGGCCCCGCCGCGATCGCGGAGAGCGGAACACCGCAAGCGATCGACTTCCCGAGAGTGATGATGTCCGGCTTCGCCCCGACCCGGTCGCCGGCGCCGTGCGGGTACTTGGCCCCGGTCTTGATCTCGTCGAAGATGAGGAGCGAGCCGAGCTGATGGCACAGCTCGCGTAGACCCGGGAAGAACTCCTTGTCCGGGAGGATGAACCCCATGTTCATCGGGATCGGTTCGGCGATGATCGCCGCGAGGTCGTCCTTGTGCTCGAGGGCGATCTTCCGCGTCGCCTCGAGGTCGTTGAACGGGGCGACCAGCGTCCGCTCGGAGACCTCGGTAAGGATACCGGGGGAGGCGGGAGCGGACTTCGGATGGTCCTTCGGTCCGGCGACCTGGAGCCGGGGCTTGACACCGACCAGGAGCGTATCGTGCGAGCCGTGGTACGACCCCTCGAACTTCAGGATGTACCGCTTCTTCGTGTACGCGCGGGCGAAGCGGGTCGCGTGGTGCGTCGCCTCGAGGCCGGTCGTGCTGAACCGGACCTGGGCCATGCCGTAGCGTCGGCAGATCCGCTCGGAGACCTCCGGGGTGCGGTCCCATTCGTAGCCGTAGATGCTGCCGTTCTCGAGCTGTCGGCTGAGCGCCTCGACGAGCTTCGGGTGAGCGTGACCGCTCTGGAGCGAGCCGAATCCCATGTTGAAGTCGAGGTAGTCGTTCCCGTCGGCGTCCCAGAGGTGGACCCCTTTCGCACGGCTCACGTAGAACGGGTACGGGTCGAGGAAACGGTAGTTCGAGTGGACTCCGAGGGGGCTCCACTTGCGCGCTTGCTCCCAGAGCGCCCGAGACCGGGGGGTCCGTCGCTCGTATTCGGCGTAGACGGATTCGAAGCGTGGGTCCACCATGCGACAACTCCTCGCGGGGACCCCCGGGGGGCCCCGGCGACAGGTTCGACTCGGGGAGGCTACAAATACCCTCCGCGAAACCCCTCCGCGAGACGTGACGGCGGGGGGCGCCGCCATGGTCAAAACCCCCTTCGGTTCGAGCGGGTCAGAGACCATGTCCGAGGTTACGGACCTCCAGAACTACGTTGGAGGAGCCTGGGTCCGACCCAAGTCGACCGGACGGCTCGATGTCTACGACCCGTCGGACGGGTCGGTCATCGCGAAGGTGCCCCGGTCGAACGCCGAGGACATCGATTTCGCCGTCCGCGCCGCGCGCAAGGCGTTCCTCGTGTGGCGCGAGGTCTCCGTCTCCGACCGGGCACGCACCCTGCTCGCGTTCCGGCATCTGCTCAACGAACATTCTGAGGCGCTTGCTCGCTCGATCACGCGGGAGCAGGGCAAGACGATGGAGGAGGCGCGCGGTTCGGTGTTCCGCGCCATCGAGGCGGCCGACGCCGCCGCGTCCGCTCCGTCGACAATGCAGGGGTACTTCTCGGAGGACGTCGCACCGGGGATCGACACGACGCTCCTCCGCCAGCCGGTCGGGGTCGTCGCGGGGATCACCCCGTTCAACTTCCCGGTCATGATCCCGATGTGGATGGCGCCGTTCGCCATCGTCTGCGGGAACGCGTTCATCCTCAAGCCCTCCGAGCGGGACCCGCTCTCGCCGTCGCTCCTTCCGGCGCTCTTTGAGAAAGCCGGCTTCCCCGCGGGCGTGTTCAACCTCGTGCACGGCGACGTGGACGCGGTCAACTCGATCCTGACGCACCCGGGGATCGACGCCGTCTCGTTCGTCGGTTCGGCCCCGACGGCGAAGCACATCTACACGACCGCCGCCGCGCACGGGAAGCGCGTCCAGGCGCTCGCGGGCGCCAAGAACTTCATGATCGTGATGCCGGACGCCGACCTGAAGCGGACCGTCTCGGCGATCATCTCGAGCGGCTACGGGATGGCCGGCGAGCGGTGCCTCGCCGGCTCCGTGGTGGTGGCGGTCGAGCCCGGCGGGGACCGGATCGTGGACGCCCTGGCCGAGGCGACCCGAAGCCTGGTCGTCGGTCCGGCGAGCGACCCGAAGACCGAGATGGGGCCGGTCATCCGACCCGACAACCGGGAGCGGATCCTCAAGTGGGTCGCGGATGGAACTGCCGCTGGCGCGAAGGAAGTGGCCCGGTCGAAGGTCCCGGAGAACTCGAAGGGGTTCTTCGCACCGGCCGTTCTTCTCGACCACATCCAGCCCGACTGGCCGATCGCGCAGGAGGAGATCTTCGGGCCGGTGCTCCTCGTGATCCGAGTGAAGTCACTGGCCGAGGGCCTCGATGTCGCCAACCGCTCTCGCTTCGGGAACGCCTCCTCCATCTTCACGTCGAGCGGAGCCGCGGCGCGGGAGTTCACGCACCGCATCGAGGCGGGGATGCTCGGGATCAACATCGGCGTGCCGGCGCCGGTCGCGCCGTTCCCGTTCGCGGGCTGGAAGGGGTCGTTCTTCGGCGACCTCCATGCCACCGGCCGGGACGGGATCGAGTTCTACACCCGCAAGAAGGTCGTCACGACCCGCTGGTTCTGACGGCCGCCGCCCGGGGCGACCCTCGGTCTAGGGCGTCACCTTCGCATCGGTGATCGCGAGCGCTCGGTCGAGGGCGGCGAGCCCGCGGTCGAGCTCCTCGCGCGTGACGATCAACGGCGGGGCCACCACGAGGTGGGAGACCCAACCGATGCAGAACACCCCTTCCTTCATCATCGCGCCCGTGACCTGCTCGATGACGAGGGGCTTTCCCGCCATCTTCTCGTCCTCCGTGTTGAACGGCTCCTTGGTCGTGCGGTTCTTGACGAGCTCGACGGCGGCGAAGAGTCCGAGCCCACGGACCTCGCCGACGGACGGGTGGCGCTCCTGGATCTCCCGAAGCCGGGCGAGGAGGTACTCTCCGTCCTTTCGGGACTTCTCGAGAAGGTTCAGGCGCCGATACTCGTCGATCGCGGCGACCGCCGGGCCCAGGGTCAGCGGATGCGCCTCGTACGTGTGCCCGTGGGGGAAGTAGCTCTCGCGGAACGCGTCGTGGACCTCCGAAGTGGAGGCGGTGAGGCCGAGCGGGATCTGCGCGCCGGTGATCCCTTTCGCGGTCGTCAGCAGGTCGGGCGTCACGTTCCAGTGGTTCACCGCGAACCACTCCCCCACGCGTCCCCAGCCGCTCATCACCTCGTCCGCGATCAGGAGGACCCCGTGCTTCTTCGTGATCGCGCGGACCCGCGGAAGGTACTCGGGCACCGGGACGATGACCCCGTTCGTGCCGACCACGGGCTCGATGATCATCGCCGCCACGTCCCCCTCGCGGGAGAGCTGGTAGTCGACGTACTCCGCGCACGCGACCCCGCAGTCCGGGTACGTGAGGCCGAACGGGCATCGATAGCAGTAGCAGTCGGGCGCGAACACCGTGCCCGGGACCTTCTGCAGGGGCTCGATCGACCGCCGACGGAACTCGCCCGTCACGGAGATCGACGCGGCGGTCGAACCGTGATACGAGCGGTACCGTGAGAGCACTTTCGTGCGCCCGGTGACCGCCCGGGCGATCTTCAGCGCTGCCTCGTTCGCCTCGGTGCCGGACGTCGAGAAGAAGAACCGGTTCAGGCCCTTCGGGAGCACTTCGAGGAGCGCGAGGCTCACGCGGGCCCGGGCCTCGGTCGCGAAGCTCGGGGCGGCGTAGGCGAGCTCCCTCGCCTGGGACGCGATCGCCTCCGCGACGCGCTCGTTGCCGTGGCCAAGATTGGTCGCGATCAGCTGGGAGGAGAAGTCAAGGTACTCCTTGCCCGCCGAGTCCCAGAAGGAGGAGCCCTTCGCACGGGTGATGACGAGCGGCTCCCACCCTCCCTGACGTCGCCACGTGACGTAGTTCGTCTCGCGGACCACTTTCCGGATCTCGTCACCCTCCATCGGTTGCTCCCCGACGTGTCGGCCCCGCCGGTCGAAAGGTCGAGCGTCCTTCGGTTTAAGAGGACCCCGCCCGGGACCGCCGTGACCGGGGGAGACCGAACAGGCGGACGGCGTTACCGCCCAGGATCGCGGCCCGGTCGGCCTCGGGAAGTTCGAGGGACTCTACGAGCGACATCGAGACCGGGAGCCCCTGGAGCGGCCAGTCGGAGCCGTAGAGGACCCGGCTCGTGGAGCCGACCATGAGGATCGCCTCCTGGACCCGCTTACGGCAGAGGTCGACCATCTGCCGGAACAGGGGGTAGGACGGATGGGCCAGCAACCCGGAGGTGTCCGCGTAGGTGTTCGGGTTCTTGTAGACCACCTCGGCCGCCTCGTCGATCCACGGGTTCCCGAAGTGGCAGAGCACGATCGTCACGTCCCGGAAGCGGACCGCTACCTCATCGATCTCGAGAGGGCGGCTGAACTTGATCTGACCATGGGTGTCCATCGTGTCACCCGTGTGAATCAGGATCGGGACCTTCCGTCGTCGGGCGTACTCGTACACCGGGTCGAGGCGGCGGTCGTGTGGATAGAACGGGTGGTATCCCGGATACAGCTTGATCCCGCTGAGCTCGGGAACCTCTTCCCAGAGTCCGATCATCTCGTCGACCGAGGGGTCGGTCTCGGTCGGGTCGACGGTCGAGACGAGCCGTAGGCGGCCCCGGCTCTTCGCGACGTGCTGCCGGGCTTCCGCGAGCCCGTCCCGAGTGTTCGGCGCGTCGTTGCTCTGGATCAGGACGCCATAGTCGAGTCCCGCGCCGTCCATCTCGCGAAGGAGCCCTCGCAGCGAGAAGTCGAGGTCGCGACGGTACCCGGTCGCCTTGATCTCCGGCCACCATCGCGTAAGGTGCAGGTGCGTGTCGACCTTCGGAGTCGGTTGCGCCATTCGGGACCCCCGATGGAGGAACGGAGTTCCTGCATAGGGTCATCGGCCAGTCTTGATATGGGGACCGAAGCCTTCGGGCCGACGAGGTTCTCCATGACGTCCAAGAGCGACTGGCTCAGCTTTCCCGACGCGCCTCACATCGTGGTTCCGCCGCCCGGACCCCGTTCACGGGAGCTCCTCGCGGAACAGGCGCGGCTCGAGACCGACGCGGTCGCGTATCCTCACCACTTCCCCATCGCCCTGAAGGTCGGCCAGGGTGCCTCCATCGAGGACGTGGACGGGAACCGGTACATCGATTGGCTCGCCGGGATCTGCGTCCAGAACCTCGGGCACCGACACCCCCGTCTCCTCGCGGTGGCCCAGGCGCAGCTGAACGAGATCTGGCACACCCTCGAGCTGCCGACGGAGGCGCGGGGACGCTTCCTCCGGGAGCTCACGAGCGCGCTCCCCGGACACCTGCGCAACCACGCCCGTATCTTCTTCACCGTCACCGGCGGGGACGCCGTCGAGACGGCCGTCAGCCTCGCGGACCACGCTCAAGGAAAGCGGGGAACGGTCGCCTTCTCGGGAGCCTACCACGGGGTCCACGGGGGGGTCGTCAGCCTGACGAGCGGAAGGCACTACCACGAGACGACCTCGTTCGGGGGCGGCGTCGTGATCCGCGTGCCGTACCCGGACCCGTACCGGCCGGTCCTTGGCGCGGACGAGGGGGCCGCGGGGACGATCTCCTACCTCGAACACCTCGTGAACAACCCCCACTCGGGGGTCGACACGGTCTCCTCCGTCCTCGTAGAGCCAATCCTCGGGGAGGGGGGATACGTGCTGCCGCCGGACGATTTCCTTCCGTCACTGCGCGAGTTCTGCGACCGCCACGGGATCCTGCTGATCGCCGACGAGGTGCAGTCGGGCCTCGGCCGGACAGGGAAGATGTGGGCGGTGGAGCACTCGAAGGTCACCCCCGACATCATGTGCATCGCAAAGACGATCGGCGGGGGGATCCCGCTCTCGGTCGTGGCGTACCGGGACGACCTCGTGAAGGAGCTCCCCCGGGGCTTCCACTACGGGACGTACCGCGGCAATGCGGTCGCGCTCGCCGTCGGCGCCGAGACGGTGAAGATCCTCAAGGAGGGCACGATCCTCGACCGTACCCGAACCCGCGGCGAGGCGTTGCTCGGCCGATTCCGCTCCCTCGCCGACCGTCACCTGCCGATCGGGGACGTCCGCGGCAAGGGATTCATGATCGGGGTCGAGTTCGTCCGCGACCGGGCCTCCCGCCTGCCGTGGGGCGACCGGTCGAAAGCGATGCGCTCGGCGCTGCTCGGCCGGGGCGTGCTGATGCACACCTGCGGAGCGTGGGACCAGACGCTCCGGTTCATGGCACCCCTCATCATCGAGGACGAGCTGCTCGACCGGGGACTCGCGGCGTTCGAGGACGCGCTGATGAGCCTCGAGAGCGCCCCGGAACGAGCGCCCCCGGGGCCGAAGGTGACCGTTCCGACGGTGCCGACGGCGTACCCGCACGTGATGCCCGAGCACCCGATCCCGGCGCCGGCGACACCGGACTTCCCGGGGCGAACCCTCGAGGATGACAACCCGTCGTAGCGACGAAGGCTACCGTCCCGCGAAGTTGACCGAGATCAGCTTCACCTCGGTCATCTCCTGCATCGCGTAGCGGAGGCCCTCGCGGCCGAGGCCGCTCTCCTTCACGCCGCCGAACGGGAGCGCGTCCCACCGCAAGGTCGTCGGGTCGTTCAGGTGCACGCCGCCCGCCCGGATCCGCTTCGCGAGGGCGAAGCCGCGCGAGATATCGTGGGTGTAGATGGCGGCCTGGAGTCCGTACGGGGTCGCGTTCGCAATCCGCACGGCGTCGTCGAGGTCGTGGAAGCGGAGCACCGGGGCGATCGGCCCGAACGGCTCCTCTCGGGCGACCCGCGCGTCCTCGCTGACGTCGTCCAGCACGGTCGGCGAGAAGAAGCTCCCGGACCCCCCGGTGGTGGGACGCGAGCCGCCCGCGAGGACCTTTGCGGACCGGGCGCGCGCGTCGGCGACCATCTCCTCGATGCGGGTGACGGAGGCGCCGTCGATGACCGGTCCGACCTCGGTCGATTCCTCGAGCGCCGGCCCGACCTTGAGCACGTTCGCTCGCTGGGCGAGCGCCTTCGCGAACTTCTCCGCGACCGACTCCTGCACGAGGAACCGCTTCGACGCGGTGCAGACCTGGCCGGAGTAGACGAACGCCCCTTTCGCGGCGGCCGCGACCGTCGACTCGAGCGGGGCGTCCTCCAGGACGACGAACGGGTCCATCCCGCCCATCTCGAGGATGACGCGCTTCGCGTGCCGCCCGGCCTTCTCCGCGATCCCCTTGCCGACCTCGGTCGACCCGGTGAACGTCACGAGGCGGGTTCTCGGGTGGTCGACGAGGGCGTCGCCAACGGTGCGGCCCGGACCGACGACGACGTTGAGCACGCCGCGAGGTAGGCCGGCCGCAACGAGGTGCTCGGCCAACCGCAGCGCCGTGAACGGAGCCGCGCTGGTCGGCTTCGCGACGACCGGGTTCCCCGCCGCGAGCGCCGGGGCGACCTTGTGCGACAATAGGTTGAGGGGATAGTTGAACGGTCCGATCGCCACCACGACACCGATCGGGTCGCGGACGGTGAACAGGATCCGCTGCTCGTTCCCCGGCGGGATGGCGTACGCGTCCGCCGGGAAGCTCTCCCCGGTGAGCTGCCGGACCTCCTCGGCCGCGAGTTCGAAGACCCCGACGGCGCGGTCGACCTCGGTCCGGGAGTCGATGATCGGTTTCCCGACTTCCGAGGCGATCAGCCGCGCCAGGTTCTCCCGGTCGTCCTTGAGGCGCGCCGAGACCGTCCGGAGGATCTTCGCACGGACGTGACCCGGGGTCGACCCCCACGACTCTTCGACGGCGGCGGCCGCGTCGACCGCGGCGCGGGCCTCGTCCGCCGTCGCGATCGGTGCCTCCCCGATCGCCTTCCCCGTGGACGGGTCGATCACCGGCGCGTACTTCCCGCTCGCCGGCGGGCGCCACTCCCCGCCGATGAACAGCGATCCCCGGCCGCCCGCAGGAATGCCTGCGATCACGGTTCCCCCTACCTCATCCCGGGTCGCCGTAGACCGTGTAGTGCCAGCTCTTGCGGGCCTGACCGGTCAGGTCGATGTAGATGTTCTTCACGACCGTGTAATCGTAGAGCGAGTCCGTTCCCAGGTCCTTTCCGAACCCGGACTGCTTGATCCCACCGTGGGGGGTCTCCGACCCGAGCGGCAGGTGGTCGTTCACCCAGACGTCCCCGAACCGAAGCGTGTTCGCGGCGCGCACGGCGGTGCGGACGTCCTTCGTCCAGACGCTCCCCGCGAGCCCGTAGGCAACGCCGTTCGCGACCTCCATCGCCTCGTCGAACGTGGTGAACTCGAGCACGTCGAGGACCGGGCCAAAGATCTCCTGCTGGGCGATCACCATGTCCGGCGCCACCGAGTCGAAGACGGTGGGGACGACGAACGCCCCTTTCGGGTGCTTCTTCTTGTCGTCCGTCCCCCCGATCTTGAGCTTCGCCCCCTCGTTCTTTCCCGTCTCCACGAACTCAAGGACCCGCTTCTGCTGGACCGGGCTCACGAGAGGCCCGAGGTCCGTTTTCCGGGAGAGCTGGTCGCCGATCCGGACCGTCTTCACCCGGTCGAGGAGGTGCTGGACGAACTTCGCCCGGACGTTCTTGTGGACGATGAGGCGCGTAGCGGCGGTGCAGTCCTGGCCGCCGTTCACGAACCCGGCGACCACCGCCCCTTCGACCGCCGCCGCGATGTCGGCGTCCTCGAACACCACGAACGGCGCCTTGCCGCCGAGCTCGAGCTGGACCCTCTTCACCGTCCCGCTCGCCGCCTCCATGATCTTCTTTCCGGTCGCGGTGTCCCCGGTCAGGCCGACCATGTCGACCTTCGGGTTGCGGGCGAGCTCGTCGCCCACCTCGCCGCCCGGTCCGGTCACGATGTTGAGGACCCCGGCCGGAAGCCCCGCGTCCTGGAACGCCCGCCCGAGCTCGAGGGTCGTGAGCGGCGTGTAGCTCGCCGGCTTCAGGACGACCGTGTTCCCCACGACCAGCGGGGGAGCGATCTTCCACACCGCCATCATGATCGGGTAGTTCCATGGGGTGACCGAAGCGACGACCCCGACCGGCTCACGTCGAAAGATCGTCGTTCCGTCGCCGGTGAACTCCCCGGGACTCTTCGCGTCGAGCGTCCGCCCCGCCCCGGCGTAGAAGATGATGTTGTCGATCGAGAACGGGAGGTCGGCGTCCGCCGCCTGCTTGATCGTCTTCCCCTGGTTGCGGCTCTCGAGCTCGGCGATCTCACCGAGCCTCTGTTGAAGGAGCGCCGCCGCCTTGAGGAACACCTCGCCGCGTGCTCGAGGGGGGAGCCGGGGCCACGGTCCCTTGTCGAACGCCTCCCGCGCGGCGTCGATCGCTCGCCGGGCGTCCTCCCGGGACCCCTTCGGCACCGTTCCGAGGGACGAGGCGTCGTAAGGGTTCGTGACCGCCATCGTCTCCTCGCGAGATGCCGCCACCCACTCTCCCCCGATCAGCATCGTACGGTCCATCGCGCTCACCATCGGCCCCAGAACCCGGGTCCGCTAATGATATTGCCCGCGCCGGGCGGTAGGAGCCCGGCGCGCTAGGGCTTCGCATAGTATATCAACCCAAACCGCATCGAACCGCGGACTTCTAGGGGTGCACTCAATGAATCCGAAACGGCGGAATCTGATCATCATCATCGTCGTGGTGGTTCTGGTTGCGGCGGGAATCGGCGGCTACTTCGTGCTCCGGGGTTCGGTGGTCGCCGCCTGCGGACCCCACGAGACCAAGACGATCTGCATCGACCAGGCCGAGCTTCCCGACTCGCTCGACCCGGCCGTTACCTTCTCGACCCCCGGTTGGGCCGCCGTCCAGCAGGTCTACCAGGGGCTTGTGAACTACAACGGATCCAGTTACACCACCTTCCTACCCGTCCTGGCCCAGAGCGTGCCGAGCCCCACCACCGACCCGAACACGGGCCTCGAGAGCTTCACCTTCCAACTCCGCTCGGGAGCCCACTTCTCGAACGGTGACCCCTACAATGCCTACGTCCAGTGGTACAGCTTCTACCGGAGCCTCCTCCTGGAGCAGGGGCCGCAGTTCATCCTCGAACAGAACTTCTACTCGACGAACTTCGACGCTTCGAACCCCCTCAACTACTACTCTCCCCTCGCGGACATCCAGTCGGCCAACACCACCCTCGTGAGCGACCTCAACTCGTGGAACTTCCTCGACCCGACGTCGAGCGAGATCGCGATGATGGAGACGGCTAACCAGTCGTTCCAGGTGCTCAACAACCTGACGATCGAGCTCAACCTCGGCTACGGCTACCTCGAGAGCAACTACACGTACCTCCTCGCGTCCATCTCGGCGCCGAACTCCTACGCGGTCGACCCGGCATGGGTCGACACGAACGGCGGCGTCGTGGAGGGGGAGCCGAACGGGTACCTCACGACCAGCGGAATGGGAACGGGGCAGTATCTTCTCTCCGACTACCGGCCGGTGGCGGGCGGCGGCTACACGCTGAAGCCGGATTCGAGCTACTGGGGGAAGGCGGCTGCCGCGCTCGAGCCGTGGAACAACATCATTCAGCCGGCCAACACGACGGTCGACGTCATATTCCAGGCGACCCTCGAGACCACCCTCACCGACCTCGAGAACGGGAACGTCCAAGGGGCCTCGTTCGCCTACATCGGCCCGGCCACCATCAACGAACTCAAGGGGCACTCGAACGTCATCACCCAGGCCCTGCCGGACGTCTACGGAGCGACCAGCGGCTCCTGGTGGATCTACCTGAACCAGAGCGTGGCGCCGTTCAACAACCTCTCGGTCCGGGAGGCGATCGCGCACGCGATCAACTACACCCAGATCATCCAGGACGGATTTGGGGGCTACGCAGAGCAGTGGGTCGGCCCGGTGCCGCCCTCCTACCCGTACTACAACCCGGCCGCCCTGCCCCCGTACTCGTTCAACCTGCCGCTCGCGAAGCAGGAGATCCAGAACTCCCCGTGCGCGAACGGTGCATGTTCCGGCATGACCCTCAAGTACGAGTATCTCGACATCGGTGCGGACTGGGCGAACACGGCGCAGTACCTGGTCACCGACCTGGCCGCGATCGGGCTCACCATCGTCCCGGACAAGATCTCGCTCTCCGACCTTTACGTCGAGCAGACCTACGACTCCAAGCTCCACGCGTGCACGACCGCGACGGCCTACGATGGAGGGCCGCTCTACATGGGCCAGGAGTTCTACACGTCCGACTACATCTCGCCGGACGACTGGACCATGAACGACGCGATCAGCTACGGGAGCGCCAACATGTGCATGTCGGGCTACGCCAACGCGAGCGTCGACGAGAACATCACCCTCGCCGCGGCCGAGTCGGATTCGGCGACGCTGACGATGGAGTACACGAACATCACGAACGCGATGTACTACAACTACACGGACATCTGGCTCGTCGTTCCGACCGCCTTCGCGGTCTATTCCACCAACCTCCACGGGGTCATCGAGAACCCGATGGCGAGCGCGGAACCGTACGCGTTCCTGTTCAACACTCAGTGGCTCAGCTCAAGCTGACGACGGGCGTCACGTCCGGCGGAGGCGGCGGCGGCAGCGTCGGCGCCGTGCTCAGGAGCTCCTGCGGGGAGACCGACGCGACCTCGTCGGCCCGGAGGCACGCGACCAGGTGCTGGGTCGTGTTCGACGCGGGGACCAGCGGAGGGTCGGTCGTCCGGCAGAAGTCCCGGACGAACGGACAGCGCGGGGCGAACCGGCACCCCGGGGCCGGGTCGATGAGGGTCGGGATGTCGCCGCCAATGCGGTAGCGGACCTTCCGACGGCTCGCATCCGGGACCGGGACGGCCGCGAGGAGCGCCTTCGTGTAGGGATGGATCGGCCGCTCGAGGACCTCCTTGACCGGGCCATGCTCGAGCACCTGGCCCAGGTACATCACCGCGACCCGGTCCGCGACGAACCGGACCGCCGCGACATTGTGCGTGATCACGACGAAGGCGATCCGTCGCTCGCGCTGGAGCGCGACCAGCCGGTTCAGGATCTGGGCCTGGACCGCGACATCGAGGGCACTGGTCGGCTCGTCGAGGATGACGAGCTTGGGGTTGACCGAGAGCGCCCGGGCGAGAGAGATGCGCTGGCGGCCCCCGCCCGAGAACTCGTGGGGGTACTGGTCGATGCAGTAGGAGGGGAGGCCGACGGTCGGCATGATCGCCTGGACCCGGGCTCGGATCTGACGGACCGGGAGGTCCTGCTGGGCGCGGACCGGCTCGCCGACGATCTGCCAGACCTTGAGCCGGGGGTCGAGGGAGCCGACCGGGTCCTGGAACACCACCTGGACGTTGTGCCGCCAGCGCCGAAGCGCCTCCCCCTCGAGCTTCCCTACATCGTTCCCCTCGAAGAGGACCTGGCCGGACGTCGGGTCGTGAATGCGGGCGACCACCCAGCCCAAGGTGGTCTTGCCGGAGCCGGACTCCCCGATGAGGCCGAGCGTCTCCCCCGCCTCGACCGTGAGGCTCACGTTATCGACCGCGTGGATCGCCCGCGCCGGGCGGCGGGAGAGCGTCTCCGCGATGCTCCGCGTGAGCGGGAAGTGCTTCGACACGTTGACCGTCTTGAGGAGGGGTTGACCGCTCATGGAAGGCTCGCCACCTGGTCGGAGAAATGGCACGCGGCCGCGTGCGGGGTGTCCGGGAGCGCCGGCGGCGGGTCGGCCCGGCAGATCGCCTGCGCGAGCGGGCAGCGCGGGTGGAACGAACAGCCGCTGGGGAGGCGGGAGAGGTTCGGGACGTTGCCGGGAATGGAGGCGAGCGGTCCGTCCGTCTTGTACTGGGAGGGAATGGCCCGGAGGAGCGCCTTCGTGTACGGGTGCCGCGGTGACTTGAACACCTCGGCGATCGGACCGATCTCGACCAGCGCGCCCGCGTACATGACGCCCAGGTCGTCCGCCATCTCGGCGACCACCCCGAGGTCGTGGCTGATGAACAGGATCGAGGCGTGCACTTCCTCGATCAGCTCCTTCATGAGCGTGAGCACCTGCGCCTGGATCGTCACATCGAGCGCGCTCGTCGGCTCGTCCGCGATGAGCAGGGTCGGCTTCTGGGAGAGCGTCATCGCGATCATGATGCGCTGCCGCATCCCGCCGGAGAGCTCGTGCGGGTAGAGGTGGAGGATCGTCTCTGGGTCGTTGATGCGCACCAGACGGAGGTAGTCGAGGACCTCTCGCTTGTAGTCGTCCCGTGACACCAGGCGGTGCCGGGCCGCTTCCTGGACCTTCTCGCCCGGCAGGAACGGCTTGGTCAGCACCTGCTCGGCTTTCGGCAGCTCGCGATGGGAGTAGTCGAACGGGGTCGGGCCCGGCTGGAACATCGGGAGGTCCCCGATCTCCCTCCAGTGCCGGATCTGGATCGACTCCGCGATCTGGTCGTAGACGCGGAACGCCGGGTTGAGTGAGTTGAGCGGCTCCTGGAAGATCATGCCGATGCTCGTCCCGCGGACCATCGGGAGCTTGTTCTTCGGCACGGGGACGAGGTCGGTCCCCTGGAAGATGATCTTCCCCGACCGGATGACCGCGGGAGGCTCTGGCAGGAGGCGGGGAATCGCCTGACCGAGGGTACTCTTCCCGCAGCCGGTCTCACCGACGATACCGACCACCCGACCGGGGGGAAGGGTGAAGGAGACGTTCGACACCGCGTGGAACACCCCGGCGCCCACGTCGTAGTCCACCGAGAGGTTCTCCACCTTGAGCACCGGCTCCGTCATGGCACGCCTCCCACGTCGACCCCTACGTTGCTGGGAGCCGCCGTCATTGCGGGCACCGGCAGCACCGGCGGTTCCCCGACGTTCGCCTCGGGCGGTGGCTCATGGGCCCCCGACTCGGCGAGGGCGCGGCGGCTTCGCGGGTCGAGCACGTCCCGCAGGCCGTCCCCGAGAAGGCTGAACGATAGCACGGTCACGAAGATGGCGAGCGCCGGGAACGTGATCGCCCACCAGTAGATCTGGAACGGGTAGTTCTCCTGGTAGAACGACATCATGCTCCCCCACTCCGGGGCGTTGCTCGGGTACGGCACCCCGACTCCGACGAACGAGATCGTCGAGAAGATGACGAGCACCGTGCCGATGTCGAGCGTGAAGTAGACGATGACGGGCTCGAGCACGTTCCTCAGGACGTGGCGGGTGAGGATCTTCGTCTCCCGCACCCCCGCCGCCCGGGCGGCCGTGACGTACGGGAGGTGCTTCACCGCGAGCACCTCGCCACGCACGAGCCGGACGTAGTACGGCCACCACGTCAGCATGATCGCGATCATCGCCTGGATCGTCCCCTTACCGATCGAGGCGACGAGGGCGAGGGCGAGGACCAGGCTCGGGAACGCGAGGAAGACGTCCGTGACCCGCATGATGAACGACGAGGTGTACCCGCTCAGACTGCCCGGCTTATCCCAGAAGCCGGCTACGAGGCCGAGCCCGCCGCCGACGATGAGAGCGAAACCCGCGATCGCGAACCCGATGCCGAGGTCGGTCGGAAGCGCGAGCATCACTTCCGAGAAGATGTCGTAGCTCGCCCCGTCCGTCCCGAACGGGTGCGCCAACGACGGCGGCCACTGGAAGAGGGTCGGGCCTGAGTTGTAGACGCCGGTCTCCTGCTGCGCCCCGTAGTGGGCCACCAGGTGGGGCGCGAAGACCACGAACAGCGCGAGGATCGCGATGAACGTCACGACGATGAACCCGATGAACGACAGCGGGTTCGCGCGGAGGACGCGGTAGAGCCCAACGACGCCACTGCGGGTCCGACGCGCTCGGCCGACCGACGGTGCCGGCGGAACGCGAGGGGCCGGAGGGGCCGTTGGGATCGGCGGGCTACCGGACGACGGGATCGGTGTTCCGGGGGAGGGAGGCGTCGGGGTCACCTCCAGTCGACCCTCGGGTCGAGGACGCCGTAGAGGATGTCCGCGATGAGGTTCGCGACGACGACCCCGATCGCGAACACGACCACGACGGCGATCGCCCCGTCGAAGTTCGGACGACCAGCGCCACCGATCGCCGCGAAAGCGTACGCTCCTATTCCGGGCCAGCCGAACACCTCCTCGATCACGACCGTGCCGGCCAGCAGGGCCCCGGCTTCGACTCCGAGGACCGTCGTGGTCGTGATGAGGGCATTTCTCAGGGCGTGCTTGTAGAGGACGACGAAGTTGGAGAGGCCCTTCATGCGGGCCGACTTCACGAAGTCGAGCGGTAACACCTCGAGCATCGAGGTCCGGGTCATCCGGGTGGCGATCCCCATGTTGATGAAGGCGAGGACCGCCGCGGGGAGGATCAGGTGCGATAACGCGTCCACCGTGAACGGAAGGTTGCCCGCGAGCAGCGCGTCCACGACCGACATGTGGGTGATCCGGGGGAACGGCACCGAAGTAGTGCTGAACTCACCCCCGGAGGGAAGCCCGAGCCCGCGGGCCAAGAAGTCGGCCGCGATGATCGCCCCGACGTACGTGGGGGTCGCCCAGCCGCTCAGGTAGAAGACCCGCACCAGGTGGTCGGCCCACCGTCCCGCGTACTGGGCCGCAATCACCCCGAGCGGGATGCCGATGACGATCATCAGGAACAGCGCGGCGAACACGAGCTCGAGCGTCGCGGGCAGCGAGGAGGCGATGACCGGGAAGACCGCCGTTCCGTACTGGTCGGCCCCCCAGTTGCCCTGGAGGAGCTGGGTGAAGTAGTTGAAGAACTGGGTGTAGAGCGGAAGGGCGAACTGCGCCTGGCAGTGCGCGATCACGTTCGGTTTCGCATGGGGGTACCAGCGCGCGCACGCGGTGTTGCCCGCGGCGACGTGGGTGACGACGAACGTGAGCAGGATCGTGCCGAACAGGACGGGCAATAGCTGGAGCAGCCGCTTTCCGAGGAACACCAGAAGGTCACTCGTACTGCGGCCCATTCCCACCTTCGTTCAGGGGAACGGCCCAGACGCCGTCCACCCCTTTTGCCCCGATTGTGTCCCTCCCATAATACCCCCCGACGGCCGCTGCGCGTCGGTTCCCCCCTTACGGCAGGTAGTCGCGGGGGAGCGTCCGCAGTTCCCGGAACGTCTCGGTCGCGACCGAGACGAACTTTTCGATGTCCTTCTCGGTGTGGGCGCTCGAGAGCGTGATCCGCTCGTAGTTGTCGGGATGGATGTAGATCCCCTTGTCGAGCAGGAGCTGGTGGTGGCGAAGGTAGAGGTTCCAGTCGATCTGGAGCGACTCGCGGTAGTTCGAGATCTTCTTCCGCTTCGTGAAGAAGAACTGGAGCATCCCGTTCACCGATTGGACGAGGGTCGGCAGCTTCGCGTCCCGGCCGGCGTCCTCGAGCCCCTTGTGGAGCTTCTCGGTGAGCTTGCCGAAGCGGGCGTAGAGCTCCTCTCCGCCCCGGTGGAGGGTCCGTAGGTTCGCGAGCGTGCCGGCCATCGTCAGGTTGTTCGCGTTGTACGTTCCACCGAAGCTGATCCGCCCGGGGGCGATCAGCTCCATGTACTCCGCCTTCCCCGAGACCGCGGAGACGGGCACGCCCCCGCCGAGCGCCTTCGCCCAACAGGAGATGTCGGGCTCGACGCCGTAGATCTGCTGGGCCCCACCCGGCGCGACCCGGAATCCCGTGAACACCTCGTCGAAGATGACGAGCATGTCGTTCTGGTGCGCCACCTCGACGAGGCGTTTCAGGTAGTCCGGAGCCGGCGGAATGACGCCGGAGTTCGCCATGATCGGTTCGAGGATGACGCACGACAGCCGGTTGCGGTAGCGCCGGACGATCCGCTCGAACGCGTCGATCGAGTTGTACGGGGCGACCAGGACGTAGTCGGTGACGCCCGGCGGGATCCCCGCGGAGTTGGGCAGGGGACGAGGGTACTCGTCGATCCCCGCGACCATCGGGGGCGCCTCCGCGCTGATCAGCACGATGTCGTGCTGGCCGTGGTAATGTCCCTCGAACTTCAGGATCGCATCCTTCCCCGTCGCCGCGCGCGCGATCCGGATCGCGTTCATCGTCGCGTCCGAGCCGCTCGTGCAGAACGCGACCCGCTCGGCGTTCGGGACCATCTTCTTGAACAGCTTCGCGACCTCGAGCTCGAGCTCGCTCGGGGAGCCGAAGTTGAGTCCGAGCTCGGCCTGCTCCTGGATCGCCTTGACCTGCGCTTCCGGGGCGTGCCCATTGATCAGGACCCCATAGGCGAGATTGTAGTCGAGGTACTCGTTTCCGTCCTCATCCCAGATGCGGGAGCCCTTCCCCTTCGCGATGAACGGCGGGCACGGGTCGTACGAGGCCGTTCGGATGAGGGAGCTCGACCCGTTCGGGAGGAACTTCTTCGCCTCCTCGAACAGCTTCGCGCTCTTCTTCAGCTTCGGAACGAGCCGGGCGATCGGGATCGGGAGCGGTTCCGGTTCGGCGGCGGCCTCTTTCGCCGCCTCCTTGGGAACCTCCTTGGCGGCCTCTTTGGCCGCCTCTTTCGGAGATTCTTTCGCCGTCTCCTTGGGCGTCTCCTTCGGAGACTCCTTCTTCTTCTCCTCGGGAGCCCCGCCCCCGGCCGGGGACGTCGGGGGTGCCGGAGGAGGGATCGCCGAACCCTCGGCGGTCAGCCGGGAGCCCTCGGAAGGCCCCGGAATCGGGAGCTCCGGACCGGGGTCACCCTCACGGGTCCGAACTGACACCGGGGCGGGGTCCAGCTCCGCCATAAACTGAAGCTTCCGGGCGTTTGTCGCACCTCGGGGGGGCTATATATAATTGGCTCGGGGCGAGAATGCGAGAAACTGTCGTCCGGGTCTTTACGAACAGGTATCCTAATTTATTACTGCGTGGACAAACCTGTGAATTTACGCTTCTGATAGCATAAAAAGCGGCTTGAAATGGTTGGGATAGGTGCACCGGGCCCCTATTTGACCGGGGGAGGCGGCAGCGGCGCTTCCGGCGGAGTGATCGTCGTCTCGATTCGCCTCTTGGCGAGCGCGACCCGGAACGGTCCGGCAGGTATGCATCGCTCCGGTGGGAGGACACCCTTTCCAGCCGTCTTCCCCTGAGCGACCAGCTCCGCACCCACGGCCCCGGCGACCCCCACGGCGTACTCGGTGGCGGTGAGGTGCCAGTCGGGGCGGGGCGGGAACCGTCCGACCGCGTGGCGGGCGACCGGCTTGCCTCCCTTCGACCCGTGGACCTCGATGTCGAACAGCTCCCAGTCGTTCACGACGATCCCCTCGGGAGCGCCGAGCAACTTCCCTCGCTTCAGGAGCGCGAGCGTGAAGTCGCGCGGAGCGACCTTCTGACCCTTCACCTCGAGCGGCTCGTCGGATGCGAGCCCGAGGAGCGCCATCGTGCGGAGGACCTCCATGCCGGGACCTCCTTCCTTCCACTCGCAGTGCTGGATCCCCTTCGAGCGGAGGCTGTCGGGCAGGGTCGCCGGCTCGGAGTGCAGGGTGCGGTAGACCTTCGTCTTCCCGACCGGTGGCCCGAACTCGAACTCCTCGGCGCCGCTCATGGGGGGATACTCCTTGTAGGCCCCCTTTTCGAACACCTGGGCCGGCAGCACCATCTCGTCGAGGAAGGTGCTCGGGGACCAGGTGAAGTTGATCTCGGGTCCTCCGACGGTGAGGTCCCTCCAGCCATCCCGGATCATCATCGAGTCGACCTTGTCGAGGTCCTCGCACGCCTGCATGGCGAGGACGTTCGAGATCCCGGGCACTTGCCCGAGCCCGGGGATCGCGAGGAGGTCCGCCCGGCGGAACGTCTCGTCCATCGCGAGCTGCTTCTTCGTCATGTGGAACAGGCCGCCGAAATCGAGGTACGGGACGCGCGCCTCGAGCGCGGCCTCCATCACGGCGAGGTTGAACGTGTACTGGACGGCGTTCACGACCACGTCCGCCCCTTTCAGGAGGTTCACCACCGCCGGCTTCTTGCGGACGTCCAGGGTCGTCGCGCTCGCCCGGGGCCCGGCCGCCTTCGCCGCGGCCTTCGCAAGGTCGGCGTCGAGGTCGGCGACGACCACCGAATCGAAGACGCCTCCCGTCGCGAGGTCTCGCACCGAGCACTGCCCGGTCAGTCCGCCACCCCCCAGCACCACTGCTTTCATCGAAGGCCCCCCGGACCAAACGAGTCGGGTGGGCTATAGGAGCCTTCGGGTGATTCTATCCACGCCGGCGGGTCGAGGACCGCTTGGCGGAGGGCTTGGTTCCCGAGGGGGCCGCGGGA
Organism: Thermoplasmata archaeon; assembly: GCA_035502015.1. Taxonomy (GTDB): domain Archaea; phylum Thermoplasmatota; class Thermoplasmata; order Lutacidiplasmatales; family UBA184; genus Lutacidiplasma. The sequence goes on from DATJVA010000111.1 coordinate 33,933, forward strand.
GCGGGGGCCGGCGGGGCCGCGGTCGGGGCCGCCACCGGGGTGGCGGAAGTGCGGGCGAGCAGGTCCCGGAACGTTTCGAAGTGGCGAAGGTACGGGTCGGCCCTCCGCTGGTCCTCGAGCTCCCCGAGCGCGATCTCGAGCGTCGCCTTCGCCTTGGCGTCCCCCGTCGCCGCGCGGACCAGGTAGACGCAGAGCACCTGGTAGTGGGGGAGGACGAAGGCGTCGGTCCGGGGGGTGCTCATGTCCCCCTTTCGCGGTCGGTAGATGCGCTCGACCGGGACCGCTTCGGCGACGGCCCGACGATGCGAGAACCCGAAGTAGTGGCCCGGCCCCAGGATCCGGGTCACTTCCCGGATGTTCCCGCCGAGATTGACCGTGAGGCGGTCGCACTCGTGCCAGCACCAGAGGCCGAAGCCGTAGTCGCCCTCCTGGTACGCCGCCCAGGCCTGCCCGTAGAGCTGCCGCTCGCGCTCTTCCTGCGGGAGCTCGGGGTTGGCGGACGCCTTCCAGTCCGCGATCAGCAGGTCGACCCGCATGGACGGGGAGAACTCCTTGAGCGGCGGGACCTCGGGCGGGCTGGGCATGCCCGGGCGAGAACCCGGGAGGATTAACCTACTGCCCCGGTCGAGTGTCACCAAAGGCGTAGACCCGGCGGCCGTCCAGCCACGTCTCGCGGACCGACGCCGCGCCCGCACGGAGGGCCGCCCCGAGTCCGGTCGCCTCCACGATCACGAGGTCGGCCTTCGACCCCACCTCGAGGGAGCCGAGCGTCGGCTCGCCGAGGGCGCCCCCTGCGTGGACCGTGTACATCCTTGCGGCCTCCTCAACGGCGAGAGCCTCCCGCACGTTCGGGTTCGCCGAGCGCCCCTGTGCGTCGCATCGCTCTACGGCGGCCCGAAGCCCCCGCCAGGGGTCGACGGGGTCGTAGGGGGCGTCGCTCGAGCCTACGAGCCGGTGGCCCCGGTCCGCGAGGGTCCGGAACGGGTACGCCCAGCGGACCCGCGCGGGCCCCAGCCGTTCGGGGAGCCAGAAGTCGCTCCAAACGAACCCCGGCTGAACGACCAGCGCCGGCCGTACCTCCCCAAGGACCGACAGGACGGCCGGCGGGACCAGGCCAAGGTGCTCGATCCGCGACGGAGCCCCCCTCCGACCGATGTACGGGGCGAGCAGGCGGGTCGCCCGAACCACCGCGCGGTCCCCGATCGCATGCAGCGCCGGTGCCAGTCCGAGAGCGTCCGCCGCGGCGAGCGCCTCCGACAGCGACTCGTCCGACTCAACAGGGATGCCGGAGCGGTCGGGGGCATCCGCGTACGGCTCGGAGAGCCAAGCGGTCCGGGGACCGAACGCCCCGTCCGTGAACCCCTTCGCCCCGACGACCGCGAACCGCCCAGGGACCCCCACCGGCGCGAGGTCGGACGGAGCGTACTCCCCGAGACGCAGCAACCGCACGTAGGCCCGGACCCGAAGGGGAAGCCGCTGGTCGGACGCGAGCGACCGAAGACCGGTGAGCTCGTCGACGGAGACGTTCATCGAAGCGACCGTCGTCAGCCCGAGCAAGGCGAGGTGTTCGAGCGTCCGGACGAGGTCGTCGGGTCCAACCGGAGTCGCGGCGAGCGGGGCGAGCCAGCGGACCGCCTCCTCGAAGACGACACCGTTCGGTCGTCCGTCGGGCGAGCGCCCGACGCGGTCCCGGAGCTCCTCGACGGCCCGCGACTCGACCTCAGCCGCGGAAAGCGCCACGGTGTTCGCGATCGCGGCGTGCCCGCTCGCGTGGTAGACCACGAGCGGACGGTCGTCCACCGCCCGGTCGAGGTCGGCCCCGAGCGGCCAGCGCCCGCCGAGCGAGCGTTCGATATCGAGCCCCCTTCCTACGACCGTCCCCGTGGGGTGGGCTCCCGCCCATTCCCGGATGCGGGCGATCATGTCGTCGAGGTCCCGGGCGCTCGAGAGGTCGAGGCCGGCGCGGGACCGGGCGAGTTCGCCCAAGTGGAGATGGGCATCGATGAGCCCGGGCAGGACCAGGCGGCCGTGCAACGCCGCCACGTCCGTCCCCGACGGCGCGAGTCGGCGGACGTCCGGGTCCGCCCCGACCGCGACGACCACTCCGTCGTCCACGAGCAGCGACTCGGCGTACCGGTGGCCCGTAAAGATACGGCCACCGGTCCACAGTCGCGGCTCGCCCATCGGTCGCTCCTCCGGGAGGAAGAGTGGGATGAAAGGGTTGGCCGCGGCGACGTCCCACGCCTTAGACGTCCATGTACCGGTAGAACTCGTATGGGTGGGGCCGCAGGTTCAGCTCGAGCTGTTCCTCCCGCTTGATCTCGATGTACGTGTCGAGCAGCGAGGAGGCGAACGCCGGCTTCAGGAAGTCCCGGTCCGACTCGAGGCAGTCGAGCGCTTCGCCGAGGGAGCCGGGGAGCTCCCGGATCCCGAGCTGCTTGCGCTTCGACGGGGTCAGCTTGTAGATGTTCTCGTCCACGGGCGGGGGGGGCTCGATCTTCCGTCGAATGCCGTCGAGCCCCGCGAGCGCCAGCGCCGCCTCGGTGAGGTAGATGTTGGCCGCGGAGTCGGGAGTGCGGTACTCGATCCGTTTCGCGGCCGGCCGGCCCTTGTGGTAGGCGGGGATCCGGACGTTCGCCGAACGGTTCGCCTTGCTCCAGGCGATGAAGACGGGAGCCTCGTAGCCGGGGACGAGGCGTCGGTACGAGTTCGTGATCGGGTTCGTGATGGCGCACATCGCGCGCGCGTGCTCGAGGAGTCCGCCGACGTAGTACCGGCACGTCTGGCTCAGCTCGGCGTACGGGTCGCTCGCGTCAAAGAAGACCGCCTTGCCCTTCGACCAGAGCGACTGGTTGGTGTGCATGCCGATCGCGTTGTCGCCGTAGATCGGCTTCGGCATCAGGCACGCGACCATCCCGTGGCGGCGCGCGACGTTCCGGATGACGTAGCGCAGGTCCTGGATGTGGTCGGCCGTCGGGACGAGCTCGTCGAACTTGATGTTGATCTCCGACTGGCTCGCCGTCGCCACCTCGTGGTGATGGGCGTCCATGACGAGGTGGAAGTCGTCGGCGAGGATGTTGCACATCTCCGCGCGCAGGGGAAGGAGCGAGTCGTGGGGGGGCGTCCGGTGGTACCCTTCCTTGAACCGGACCGTGCCGGTCACGGGCCCCCCGTGCCAGGGAGACTCGGAGTGGTTGACGAGGTAGCCCGCGCCGGCCCAGGCGTCCCGGACCCCGGCGGGGGAGGGGATCAGCTCGACGGAGTCGAAGACGAAGAACTCGACCTCGGGACCCCAGTACGAGCAGTCGTAGCCCGCGTCCGCGAGCACTTGTTCCGTCTTCCGTGCAACGTAGCGCGGGTCGTGAGCGTACGGTTCCTTCGAGCCGCCGAGCCGGATGTCACAGATGAAGCGGGCCGTTCCGCCCGCTTCGGGGTTCCAGGGGATCGTCGCGAGCGTCGACGGGTCGGGAACGAGGTTCATGTCCGACTCGAAGATCTCCTGGAAGCCCCGGACGGAGGAGCCGTCCAGCTTCGGGACCCCGGACTCGAACGACCCTTCGTCGAGGGTCGCGGTCGGGACGTCGACCTGGTTGAAGCCGCCGAGAACGTCGGTGTAGAACAGCTGCACCCACCGAACCTTTTCGGCCTTCAGTTTGGCGAGAATCGCGGTCGGACTCGGTCCACTCGGTTTGCTGCGCTGGGGGGCCACTCGCGTACCTCCAGCGACCCGAACGAGCCCCACTTTATCAAGTCTGTTCCCGGATTAGTGGACGCGCATCCAGATTCGCATCAATCACCTTTATTTCTGACCCATCCATTGAAGTACCATGCGCCGAACGTCCACATTGGACGAGCTCGACCGCGCGATCCTCGAGGAGCTCAACGTCGACGCCCGGCGTAGCCACCGCGAGATCGCCCACCGGCTCAAGGTCTCCCCGACCACCGTGAGCGCCCGCGTCGCGCGCCTCGAAGGGCAGGGCATCATCCGAGGGTACGTCCCCGTGCTCGACGACGAGCAGCTCGGGTTCGACCTCTGGGCGGCGATCGGCATTCGGATCTCGAAGGGGAGGTTGCGCGAGGTGGAGGAGCGCCTCGCTCGGGACACCCGGGCCTACGCGATCTACGACGTGACCGGGGAGAACGACGCGCTCCTCATCGGTCGGTTCCGGGACCGCCGCGACCTCGACCGGTTCGTGAAGCACGCCCTCCAGGACCCGTACGTGGAGCGCACGAACACGCAGGTGGTCCTGAACCGCGTCAAGGAGGACCGGCGGGTTCCGGTTTCCCGCCACGGTGCCGTGAGCGACCCCGCGGTGTGAACTTCGCTCACCCGCCACTCCGCCGTCGCCCAGAAACGCCTAAGAGGGCGCAGCCCCCCATGCGGGTCGAGGAGCAGCCATGGAATGGGGAATGGCGAACCGCATGCACCGGATGTTCAACCCGGCCAGCGGAAACTCGGTGATGGTAGCGGTCGACCACGGCTACTTCATGGGCCCGACCCGGCGTCTGGAGAACGCCCGGGCGACGATCGCTCCCCTCCTTCCGTACGCCGACGTGCTCGGGGTCACCCGGGGTCTCCTTCGCCACTCGGTGGACCCGAGCGCGACGACGCCGATCCTTCTCCGGGTCTCGGGAGGGGTGACGGTCCTCAAGGAGGACCTCTCGCACGAGTCGATCGTCACCTCGATGGAGGACGCGGCCCGCCTCAACGTGAGCGCGGTCGCGCTGAGCGTCTTCGTCGGGGCACCGCACGAGCATGAGTCGCTCGTGCACCTGTCGCAACTGATCGACGCGGGGGAAGCGTGCGGGATCCCCGTGATGTCGATCACTGCCGTCGGGAAGGAGCTCGAGAAGCGCGACGCGCGCTACCTCGCCCTGGCCTGCCGGGTCTCGGCCGAGCTCGGTGCCCGGATCGTGAAGACCTACTACTGCGAGAACTTCGAGAAGGTCGTCGAGGGGTGCCCGGTTCCGATCGTCTGCGCGGGCGGCCCCAAGCTCGACACGGACCGCGATGCGCTCGAGCTCGCGCACGGCGCGATCGCCGCGGGGGCCCACGGACTCGACATGGGGCGGAACATCTGGCAGTCCGACCATCCGGTCGCGATGCTGAAGGCGCTCCGGGCCATCGTCCACGAGAAGGCGACCGTCAAGGAAGCGCTCGAGCTCCTTGAGGACGAGAAGAAGATGCCCCCGGCGAGCACGAAGCGCGCCGCGACGGCCTGACCGGTCGATAGGCCGTCCTCCTCGGAACCATCATAAGGCCGACCTCGCTCGGCCGCGACGCGCGGGGATTGCCAAGCTTGGCCAAAGGCGCCAGATTCAGGGTCTGGTCCCGTAGGGGTTCGTGGGTTCAAATCCCTCTCCCCGCA
>DATJVA010000112.1:0-6720 GCA_035502015.1 Thermoplasmata archaeon
GTTCCGGTCCGGTCGTTCTTATCGAGTGCAACAGAAATCTGTTCGTCGGGCCGCACAGGCGAGCCGCCCGGAACGTCCTGCGCCCGGTCCTCCCGAACCACCGCGGGGGGTCTTCGGAATGGTTCAAGCCGCTACCGTCTACCGGAAGGGGATGGCGTGCTTGCCCGCGGGTATGTCGATCTGGAGAGAGGATCGTTTGTACCTTTCCTAGGGCTCTTCCGTCGGTGGCGTTCGAGACGGCCCGAGTCCTTGCACCGTGAGGTAGGGGAACAGCGCCGTCGCAAGCTTGCTCTCCGCCTTGCGAAGCAGGGCGTCAAACGCCGGTCGGGAGATCCCGAACGCGCGGGCCAACTCTTCCGATGCCACCGCCCGCGGGATGCGGTAGTAGCCGCGCAGGATGGCGGTCAGGAGCGCCTGACGCTGTCGGTCCGTCAGGTCGCGGAAGAACGTTCCGACCGGCACGAGAAAGCTGCCTTCGAACTCGAGCGACGTAAGCGGCCTCGTTCCCACGCGCACCAGCGTCACCCCCGGGGGTAACCGCTCGGCGACCCGCGGCTCGAGGCGCTCTCCCTGGACAAGGAACTGGTATCGCTCGCCCTCCGGGGAGTACGACGAGGGTGGGAGGTAGAGCTGTCCGCGCTCCTCGAGAGTGGGAATGACCCGACCGGAACGGCAGCAGGCACACGCCGGGAACCGAAGGAGCATCGCCGAGCGGTCCGGTTCTTCGTAAACGGTCTCCCCTCCGAGGTGGGAGTACCCCTTCGCCAGGCGGACGACCTCGCTCGGGTCCGAAGCGTGCACCTCGAGCATCGCCTCGTCCCCCCGGTGGCAGAGGTGGGTGACCCGTGCTCCGGTCGCCCGGGCGAGAGGCTCGGAGAACGGACAGTCGTGACGGACCACCAGGTCGACGACTTGCATGACGACCATCGAAGAATTCCCGGCAAGGGCATAAGGGGGTTGCGTACGCAACGGGCCCGCTCATCTCGACCCACGGGGTGCTCAGCCGAGTAAGCCGATGCCGATGTACGAGATTGAGCATAAGTGGTCGAGCGAGCAGACGAAAACCGTGGTCGAGAAGGTGCAACAGGCGATCGCGATGGCGAAGAAAGGACAGGTCCCCGCGGGGTTCCGCCCCGTTTCGATCGTCGCGGTACCTGGAAAGACCGAGGCCCATTGCCTCTGGGAAGCGCCCAGCGCGGAGAGCCTCGAAGCCGTCTACAAGAGCCTCGGGGTCCCGACGACCCGGGCCATCCGAGAGGTCATGCCATTCTACACGGCATGATCATTCCCCGACCGGCGGCTCCGTCACTGCAACCCTTTCCTCCTCTCGACGCCTGTGATGAGATGAGAGAGGGGTTCGGGCGTGCCGAAGTCGAGGTCACAGGAGCCGGACGGAACGGTCCCCTCTCTGACGGGACAGCACTGGACTCAATCGTACCCTTTCTCGTGCGGCCCCGCGGCGCTCGGTTCGATGCTCACGACGCTGGGGTGGACGAGCTCGCGGGGTCGCTCCGCGGAAGAGCTCGCACTGTGGAGGGAGGTGACCGCCGTCGCGTGCCCGGGGGCCCATCCGCTCGGACTCGCCCTGGCGGCTCGTCGTCGTGGATTCTCGTCCGAGGTTCGGATCGACGGCACGCGTCCGTGGCTCGGCGACCACATTCGGTCGGCGCACCACATGCTCCGACCGCGGGACTACTCCCGAGTCGAAGGGTACCTCCTCCGCGAGTGCGAGGAGCTCGGGATCCCAGTCCGATGGGGAGCCGTCTCGCCTCGGGAGTCCACGACGTGCCTTCTGCTCGTCGCGGAGCGCGGAAGATCCACATCCGGACCGGACCCGCATTGGGTCGGTTTGATTCCAACCGTGAACGGCGTCTGGGTTTCGGACCCACTGCGCCGCCGTCGCTACCCTAGCCGCCGCTCGCTCGCGGAGTGGTGGGACAACTCCGGTTTCGACGGCACGAAAAGCTGGGTCGGGATATGGAAATCGGACGCTACCCATCCCACGCCCGGCGTTCCGAACCCGGCGGTTGGTACGCGACCCGAGAGGGCAGCTAGGTTGAAGCGCCCGGACGGCAGGAAGCATCCATGAACGATAGTAGCGAGGATGACGCGGAGCTCGCCGAGCTTCGCGCCCGACGATTACAGGAGATTCTCGCGCGGAGGGGTCCCGCCGAGTCCCAGGTTAGCACCGATTCCATGCCTCGCGCGCTCACCTCCGCATCGTTCCCGGGGTTTCTCTCCGTCCACCCGAGGGCGGTGGTGGATGTCTGGGCTCCCTGGTGCGGGCCCTGCCGTGCCATGGCACCTGTGCTGGACGCCCTGGCGAAGGAGCTCGCCGGGAAGGTCTCGTTCGGGAAGCTCAACGCCGACGAAGAACCCGCGCTCGCGGGCCGCTGGAACGTAGAAGGAGTCCCGACCCTCCTCCTCTTCGAGAAGGGTCGACTCGTCGACCGCATCGTCGGCTCCTTTCCCCACGACGCGCTGTCGGATCGTCTCCGCGCGACATTCCGCCTCTCACAGCTCGCTCCGTCGGACGCGACGGAGTGAAGGAAGGTGTCCCCACGATGGCAGACTCACGCATCCGCGGCGAGGTCGGTGGTTCGTCACCATGAGCTGGTTCTCCCGGACGATCCACGGTTCCGAGCCTCCGAACTCCGTACCGGTACCGTCCGAGGCTCCCCGGCGCCGTGCCGTTTCGCCCGAACGATTGACGACGCTCAACCTCGGGAAGTTCCTGCGGGAGCATCCCCGGGTCGTCATCGACGTCTGGGCTCCTTGGTGCGGACCCTGCCGGGCGTTCGCTCCGGTGTTCTCCGAGGCGGCCAATGAGTGGGGCGAGCGGGTCGGATTCGGTAAACTCCATGCCGACCACGAGCGGTCGCTCGTCGCGAGGTTCGGCGTTCGCTCGATCCCGTCGTTGCTCTTCTTCCGAGACGGAGCGCTCGTGCGCACCGAGGTCGGGGCGCTCTCTCGGGAGCGGCTGAACCGTCAGCTGCACAGGGTGTTCCGCGACCTTCCGTGAACCGTGGCCGTCGGGCCCCCGCCGTTCGCCGTGAGGCCCTCGCAGGACACTGATATATAGGTGCCGATATAATGGCCTACATGGAGGAGATTCGGATGTGTGAGTGCGGTGGAGGGCACCATGGACACGGCCACTGCTACGGCGGGGGCTACGCTTGGAGCGGTCGGTGCGGTTATCGTGGCGGATTCCGCCCTTCGTTCGAGCCGGGCACGGAGACGCGGGACGACGTGATCGGCGACCTTCAAGGGTACAAAGAGGACCTCGAGGCAGAGATCCGGCGGCTTGAGAAGAGGGTCGTGTCACTTCGCGGCAAGTCGGCGTCGGACTGACCGTCTGGAACCGCTCGAGCGCCAGTGGGAGCGCAGCTCGGGTGGAGGGTGGGAACCGTGCATCACGGACACCATTGCGACTGCGGGCCATTCCGGATCAGCTTCCTTCCACCGGGGTTCCTCAAGCCGTTGATCCTCCGCCTGCTCGCGGAGCGCCCCATGCACGGATACGTGATCATGGAGCAGATCTACGAACGCACTCACGGCGCGTGGCGTCCGACGCCCGCCTCCATTTACCCGACGCTCGCGTGGCTCGATGAGAACGGCTACATTTCGGAGTCCGACTCGCCGGACCGAGGCGGTGGCGAAAAGTCGCAGAAGCCCTATGCGCTGACCCCCAAGGGCCGCTCGGCTCTAGAGAACTACAACAACTTCCGCGCCGAATGGTCCGAAGGTCTGTCCCGGATGCGCGACCTTTGGTGGTAGTCTCCCTCCACGGTGGGACCCGAATCGCCTAGCGGGGTGGGTGGGGCAGTATAGTTGGCTTCTTCAATGCCGTTGGACGCGGCGCCGTCAATTCAACTCGGGTGAGACCGGCGGACGACCCGCCAGGCCACAACGACCGCCGCTGCGACGACGGTGACCACAAGACCGATCCACACCCAGGCACTTTCCCCGAGTAACCCGCCCCCGCCGGCAGAGGGTGCCCCGCTGATGGTGATGTTCACGGCATGGCTCGAAACGGTCCTACCGTTGAGTGTGGCGTCGACGACGAGCGTGGCGAGGCCCGACGTGTTGCCGGCACGGAACGTCACCTGCGCTCCGCTCGACGAATTGAGGACCCCCAGGCTCCCCGAGAGTGTCCACCGAAAGGTGACGTTCGAAGGGCAGGTGGCGGAACAGACCGGAACCGCCGTGATCGCCACCGTCTGGCTGATGGGTACCGTTGCGGACGCGGGTTGGACGACGACAGAGCTGAGCGAGACCGGAGCGGCGGGCGCGAAGACGTACGCTCCGATGTCCCACGGACCGGTGAGGTTCCGTGCCGAGCCGTTAGCGTCGACCGCGGGAACGGTCCCCACGAGGTTCTCGCCAGCGCCGATGACCGGTGAACCGGCCTCGGGTCGAAGGTTGAAGGTGAAGTTGGTATCCGCTCGCCAATCGAGGACCATTTCCCCTGCCATCGGAGGCTGGGGTTGGTCGAGCGCCGGTGTGACATCGATGTACGCCGGGAGGCTACCGTAGGAGTCCGTGACGAGCGGACCCACGGCGGTCACCGTGCGCACTACGCCGTCGTACTGATACTCTACCCGGTCGCCGACCTCGAACGTGTGGTTGACGAGCGCGTAGTTCGGCCCGTCCTCCGGCGGTTCGAGGAGCCAGTGGCTCGCCGAGCCGTTCGCCGCAAGGTAGCTCATGAACGCGGGGAAGTTCGTGAAATCGGGGTCGCGCTCGAGGACCGAGTGCTGGTCGTGCGGGAACGCAAAGTTCGAGCCCGCCCACTCGGAGAGGTTGTATGTCCCGTTCGCGAGGATGATCCCGTCGTAGAGGTAGTCGTCGCCGAGGAGGTTGTAGTCGCTCCCGTTCACGGCGAGGTCCGCCGGGTCGATCGAAAAGTCCCCACCGTAGGAGTCGAGGTACCAGAACAGGTTGTTCCGCAGGGTCACGTTCGGTAGCGTCCCCTGGACGAGGAGTCCGACCGAATCGCCGAGCGGAACGTTGACGAAGTCGTTGTTGTAGAACCGGAAGTCCCGGAATACGTAGGGGGCCCCCGGGCTGATCCGGACCGCGATCGAGCCCGCCGCCGCGAAGACGTTGTCGTAGATCGTGACGTTCGACCAGCTCGCGGCCTCGCAGTAGATGAGCGCGGTGGCGGCCGGGATGTAGCCGGTGAAGATGTTTCCCTCAAAGAGAATGTCCTCCATGAAGGTCGGCGTTCCCGATCCGGCGAACAGGTAGATGCCGTCGCCGTGCCAGCCGGACCAGTATCCGTACTTCACGTAGGGATAGAAGTCGTGAATGTGGTTGTCCAGGAATGTGACGTGCGTGAGGTTCTGCCCGAGGACCTCGCCGCTGCCGCCGGCGATTCCCCAGGAGACATTGCTGATGTCGTTGTCCGCGATCGTCGAGTAGTTGTCGAGGCTCAGACCGATACCGGTCCCGGCGTCGGATAGGGCGTTTTGGACGATGGTGGTGTTGGCGTGGTCCGACACCGCGATCGGAGCACTGCCCTTGTCGTACATCCCTCCCTGAAGAACATCGAAGATCGAGTAGCCGTAGGCGCTCGCCGCGCCGACGGGGTCGGAGCCGTCCCAGCCCGGTGTTGTGAGGTTGATGTCCTGGAAGACCTCGAGCGAGCGGTTGAACGTCGCGTACGGGCCGATGTAACCCCAGGCAATCGTGTAGTCGTCGGACCCCCAGCCGACGTACAATTGGTAGCGGGCCAGTTCGCTCGGCGTGCCGGCGTACTGCGCGAGGTCGACCGCCGAGTCGGAGAACCATGCGTTGGAGACGTCTACCGTCGCGTGCGGGTTGAGGTCTCCGAGGACCTCGCTGTTGTTGTTGACGGCGAGGGCAATCGGCTGAATGTCGTGGATCCAACAGTTCTCAACGGTGACGTTCGAGCCGAGGCCCCCGATGCTCACGCCGGTCGAGCCGTCGCCGTACCCGAGCTCGTCATCCCAGATGTACCGAAGGTCGCGAATCTCGAAGTTGTCGATCGTGACGTAGGAGACCCCAAGGTCGGTCGGAGTACCGACGTACGTCTCCGTGCCGACGAACCCGTAGCGGAACGCCGACATCCCGAGGGCCTGGCCCTCGCCGTCGACGATCGCGCGACCCGAACCGAACGTCCCCCGGGAGTTCCCGTCGTAGGTGATCGGCGCGCCTGCGGTCCCGCTCCAATCGACCCCTATCGTGCCGTTGTAGACCACCCCTCCGCGGAACACCACCGTGTCTCCCGGTCGGAGCGTCGTGTTGGCCGTGACACCGGTGGCGTCAGCATCTCCCGGTGAGTGTTTCCAGGGGGCGGAGGGCGACGTGCCGGCGTTCGTGTCGAGCCCGCTCGCGAAGTCAACGTAGTACATCGAACCACCGGCGGACGGGTGAGATGGCGCGGTCGCGCCGATCGCGGAAGTGACCGGGGGAAGAGCCGAGTGCGTAGTTGCAAGTGCCGAGGTGATTCTCCCGGTGCCGTTGGAGGGCTCGAGAGTTCCAGCGCCCTCTGCACCAAGGAGAATTACGAGGACAAAGCAGGCGCCAATAAGGAGAACCGGACCCGCCCGGCGGCGTGGGTCCCACCTTCCGCGTGCTCGGTCGTCCACCTCGTTCCCTCCTCTCGGTCCTCCCGCAGGGCTCGCCCCGACCGTTCCCGTCGAGATTCCGAACGGCGGCTTCGCTCCCTCGCTTTGGGATCGTGCAGCAGAAAAT
>DATJVA010000113.1:0-3094 GCA_035502015.1 Thermoplasmata archaeon
CGACTCCGCGACCGACGGGGGCGGGAGGCGGTAGAACGTCGTGTTGATCTCCACGATCGGGAACAACCCGGCGTAGTACCGGAGGCGGTCGGAGGCGCCGTGCCGGGGGTAGACGGGACCGACCCATTCGGGGTAGTCCCAGCCGCTGGTACCGATCCGGAGGTCTCCCGCCACGGTCGCTTCGCGGCTCGAACGGGGCGGGAGCGTATATCGCACCGGCGAGAGGCCGTGGAACGGCTCCTCGTACCCGCCCCGACTATGCCGATAGATCCCCGGCGCAGGTCCGAGGGTCCCGTCATCGGATCGGACGGGGGGAATGTCCCCCCGGTGCCCTCGGTCGACGGGAGGATCAGTCGCGCCACCTCGCGAGCCATAACGCTCCCGCGAAGGGAAGCAACGCCCAGAGAAGCATCGCTAATCCTGCGACGATCGGGCTCGGATAGGTGGCGAGGAGTTGGCTGCTCCCCGGGGCCGTAAGGCGAAGCGACCACTCGACCGGATTCAACGCGGCGTGGGTGGGTGACAGCACCCCCACCTGACCCTGCCAGCGTATCGAGGACCAGACCGATGAGGGAACCCCGTACTGAGCCGCGGCCCAGTCGGTCAGCCCCATCCAGAGTATCGAAAACGCCACCGTCAGGGTAAGGCCCACCGCGAGGACCGCCGCGTAGGAGCGAACGAGGTGGGAGATCAGGAACACCACGCCGATGAGCGCCACCCCTTCGGCCATCGCCCCGACCCAGATCGTCCCCACGAGGACCGCGGGCGTCCCGATCGCGAACGTCCGATCGAGCCAGTAGACCAGAAACGCCGTCGACGCGGTGACCCCGATCGCCAGCACGGCGACCGAACTGACGAATCGCACGATCGGAATCCGCAGGCGATCCATCGGGAGCGCGAGCAGAGGTTCGAGCGTGCCCGCTACGCGCTCTCGGGCGTAGCCGAGGTACCCGATCAACGTCGCGGCCGTCAGCCCGAAGAACTGCATGGCCCCGATCCAGGACAGCAACACGTTCCCGCCGGGGCCTTCCGCGCCGGGGGGATTTTCCGTGTTCTGGGCGAAGCTCGCGACCACCTTTCTGGTTCCGTTGGTCACGAACACGGTGAGGATAGACCCCGATGGGATCCCCCCGGGAATCGTGATGTGAACTCGCTGGGGCACGGCCGTGAGCGATCCCAGGGCTCCGGAGAGATTCGTGGACGAGTTCGGCTCGTGGATGTAGTAGCCGGCCGAGAGCCCCGAAATCACCCCGCCTCCCGGCGCCGGAAAGGCCAGGAGGACGTACGGAGTCAGCGCGAAATCCCCGACCTCCACCGGAGCGATCGCGCCGTAGCTTCGAATCGCCCCGGGCGCCAGGTACCGTAGGCCAAAGCCATAGTAGCTCGGGCCGGACGCGACCGAATAGTCGACGGTGTAGTTTCGATCGGGGGCCGCGATCTCCAACGTCGCGAGGCCGTCCGCCGAGGTCGTTCCGGAGGCGCTCCCTACGGCCGGACCGCTCGAATTGGCAGGGTGCAGAGCGATCGAGACGGCGACCCCTCTGACCGGGAGTCCGGAGCCATCGAACACGTAGTAGGCGAACTCGTACTCGGAGGAGTAGGTCACGGTCAACGAGAAGCTCTCCGAGAACGACCGGGAGGACTCGCTGGCCACGAGGACGCCGGATCCCACCACGAGCAGGAGGAGGACCAGGACGATCGATGGGGCGGAGAGATGGTGGTAGAGGTCGCTGAGCAATCGATTCATCGGTGCGACCTCACGAGGTCGAGGAAGTGCGCCTCCAGGTCCGGATCGGTGGCCTCGAGACGGGCCACGCTGTAACCCGCCTGAACGAGGGTGCGATTGATCGCTGCGGCGTCCAACGACTTCCCGGTGACGGAGACCCCATTGCTGGTCCGCTCCACCTCACCGAACGACCGGAGCAGCGCAACGCCCGCGTCGTCGATCGGGCGGAAGACGATCTGCAATCGGCTTTGGGTGGATACGGGGATCGCGTCGGCGGAGAACTCTCCGATGAGTCGGCCCTCGTGAACGGCCACGAACCGGTCCGCGAGCGCCTGGAGCTCGCGCAGCTGGTGCGAGGAGGCCAGCACGCCGTGTCGTTCCCGGCGCTGCGCGAGCATCCACTCCCGCACCTGCGCGACGCCGGCAGGATCCAGACCGTTGAACACCTCGTCGAGGAGGTAGTACGTCGGATCGCGCAGCGTGGCCACCGCGAGCGCGAATCGCTTCCGCTCCCCCATCGACAACGTGCGGAACGGACGGTCCGAGAACGGCAGCATACCCCAGTCGGCCAGGGCGTCGAGGGGACGGCCCCGGGCGTCCGGACCGGCCATCCTGGAATAGTAGCGAAGCAATTGACCGAGCCGACGGCTGGCGTCGTGCACCGGAGCTTCGGGCACCCATCCGAGGGCGCGAGACGCCGAAGCCTTCTCGCGCGTGATGCTCAGTCCGTCGACGAGCACATCCCCGGCGGAGGGGAGGCTCACGCCGACCGCGGCCCGTATCGTCGTGGACTTGCCGGCGCCATTGAGTCCGATGAGACCCACGATCTCGCCCGGCGCAACGCGGAACGACAGATCGCCGACCGCCGCCCTGCGGCTGTGGCGGAATCGCTTGGATAGGCCCACCACCTCGAGCACGACTGCTTCTTTCTCGGGCGGAGCCCTATGGCAGTACCGGAGAGGGCTCCGCTCGGCTTCTCCTTTTGGTCGGCACCCTCGGAGGGCGGTGCCGCGGCATAGAGAGCCGACGCGCCCCGATCGGGCGCGACGAGCCGTCCGCCGCCGGGCTCGCGGGATCGGCCGAGGTCGGCGTCCGAAGAAATGCTAATAGGTCGGCGAGACCGCCCTATCCCAGGTCCGCCGGATGGTCCAGGTCGACATCGACATCGCGAAGTGCACCGGCTGCTCGCACTGCAAGGACGTCTGCCCGACGAACGTCTTCGACCTTAGGCCGCGCGCCGAGGTGCCGGACGTCGTCGACGACCCCGCGGTCGCCGCGAAGTTCCAGTTCCGCGGCGAGAAGTCGATCGCGATCCGGGGGCCCGAGTGCATCGTCTGCGAGGCGTGCCTGTTCGAGTGCGAGGGCGAG
>DATJVA010000114.1:0-6117 GCA_035502015.1 Thermoplasmata archaeon
CAACCGTTGCCGCTTCTCGCCCGGGGCGGCCGGGTTGGCATTGCGACCGAAATCCACCCTGCGGAAGCCCTTCCAGTACCCACCGCGCGTCGGTGCGACGGAAGTCCTCGAGAATGTCGACCACACCGTCCCCGAGCGATACGGCGGAAGGTGGGTGGTGAAGAGGTTGGGTCGGAGCGGTTGCCGGGGGCCGCTTAGGGCCGGAACCCCTTGACGGCCTCGTAGTGGAGCATGATCTCCTTGTCCTCTCCAGGTTTCGTTTCGATGAGGTTCAGCGTGGTCTGCGTCTTCATCGGGCCCCAGTAACGAGGACCCCTCCCGTACACAACGGGCATGACGAAGAACCAGTAGTCGTCGGCGAGGTTGCGGCTCAGGCATTCGCGGGCCACCGCGGGTCCGCCTTCCAGCATGATGTTCCCTCCTTTCTCCCGCTTCAGTTTGGTCAATATCTTGGCAAGATCTCCGCTCAGGATCCTCGAGTTCTCCCAGTCGGTGGACTTGAGCCGGTGCGAGAGGCAGATCTTCTCCACGCGGTCAAGATACCGTCGGTAGTCGAGGAGCCACTTCGCCTCTCCGGGCTTCACCGCCTTCTCGCTCCAGGTGCGCTGGTGACCCAGGAAGGACCGACGGCCCATGATGACCGTAGTGACATCGTCGAACCGGTCGTACCACATATGGCGGAAGAGCGCGTTGGGCTCCGTTAGTTTCCGTTCTTCTTCCGGGTACTTCGGGAACTCGCCGCGACCATCCAGAGTCATGTAGACATTCGCCGTCACTTTTCGCATCTTTCTGACACCCCAGTTTTCGGAGGTTCGCGGAACCGGTGCGCACCTCAGCCGAACACATGTACAAACAGACATATATCCCTTTAGGCATACGTTTTCTGTGAACGACGTCTTCCAGATCCTTGCAGAACCGTCGCGGCGCCAGCTCCTCGAGGCCCTTCGTCAGGGCGAGCGATCGGTCACCGACCTGGTGGGTCGGACCCGCATGTCCCAACCATCTGTCTCGAAGCAGCTGCGGCTGCTCCTGGACTCGGGCGTGGTCAGCCTTCGAAAGGCGGGGCGTCAACACTTGTACTCGATTCAGGGCAGGCCGCTCCGAGAGGCTTCCGAGTGGCTCGCGTATTACGAGCGGTTCTGGGACGAGGGCTTAACCCGCATGGACGAGGTCCTTAAGAAAGGGGCTCGTCCCGGAGAGCGAGAAACGCGATGATTCACGCCGACGAGTCGACGGCCGTCGTTCGTGTGGAAAGGATCCTGCACGCACCGCCCGATCGGGTCTTCCGCGCCTTTCTCGAACCGGACCTGCTCCGCCAGTGGATAGCGCCAAGCGACCTCACCGTCGACCAGGTCACCGTGGACCCCCGGGTGGGTGGTCGAATCGATGTCTGGCACTCAAGGAATGGGGTCAGCACGGGAAAGTTCGAGGGTCTTTTCCTTAGGATCGACCCCCCGCGGGAACTTGTGTACCGCTGGGCGTTTGTCGGGACCGAGCCGGAGAAGGAGGGAGAGTACTTCGACACGCTCGTCACGGTCCGGTTTCGACCGGAGTCCGAGGGTCGGACCCACGTCTACGTCGTCCACGAGAAGCTGGAGGAACTCGAGCGGGGGGCTCCACATGTCTATGTTCAGCTCGTCCCCGGATGGACCGAATGTCTCGGCAAGCTCGAACGTGCCGCCCGAGCGCTCCCTGAGAATCGGAAGTAGGTCCGCCCCGAGCGCTAAGAGCGGATGCAGTAATCGATGGCCACCACCGGGCTCGACTCCAATCGTTTGCTTGAACCTGCCGGGTCTCTACGGGCCCCCGGCTGGATCGGCGCGAACGATGGGGACTTGCACTGTCCAATCTCATCCGACCGCACGCCCGGTGGGTGAGAGTCCTCGGATGGCCGCGGTGAAGGTCGAGAGAAGGACCCCCGGCTTCAGCGAGGGTCCCCGGCGTCGGTGTCCGGTATCGACGGGGGCCCTGAGCCGCGAGCCCCGGCGGGCTCGCCTTCACTGACCCTGGAGGGCCGACGCTCGAACCACCCCCGGCTCCACAACGCGAGATACACCAGGGACAGCAACACGGGGACCTCGACCAACGGACCGATCACCGAAGCGAATGCCTCCTGAGATGCGACGCCGAACACGACCACCGCCACCGCGATGGCCAGCTCGAAATCGTTGCTCGCCGCCGTGAACGCGACGGTCACCGACTTCTCGTAACCGAAGTTCAAGAGACGGCTACCCAGGAACGCGAGCAACCACATCCCGAGGAAGTACGTGAGCAGGGGGAGCATGACCCGGACGACCGTGAGTGGGAGCGTGGTGATGGAAAGGCCCTGGATCGCGAACATCACGACGATGGTGAACAGAAGCCCCCAGAGCGTCAAGCGACTGATCGCTGGGGCAAACCGCTCGTCGTACCAGACCCGGCCCTTCCAGCGGGCGAGCCCTACGCGGCTCGCCACCGCGGCGACCAACGGGACTCCCAAGAACACGAGAACGCTCAGCGCTACGGTTGAGCTGTCCACCGTGATGGCCTGTCCGGGCAGGTGAAGCCACCCGGGGAGGATCTCGAGGTAGAAGACCGCGAGGCCCGCGTACGCGAGGATCTGAAAGACCGCGTTGAGCGCGACGAGGACCGTAGCATACTCCTGGTCGCCCCCTGCGAGCTGGTTCCAGACGAGCACCATCGCGATGCACCGGGCCAGCCCCACGAGGATGACCCCGGTGCGAAGGAAAGGCTCGTCGGGGAGGAGCGCCCACGCCAGGGCGAACATGAATGCCGGGCCGACGACCCAATTGAGCAGCAGGGGGAACACCGTCGACTTCCACCCGCGTGTCACCTCCCGAACCCGGCCATACCGGACCCTCGCCAGGATCGGATACATCATCAGAAGCAGGCCGATGGCGATCGGGACCGAGACCGACTGGATCTGCCACAGGCCTAGCGCGGAGCCAATACCGGGCCAGAGCCGCCCGACGGCAAGACCGAGCGCCATCGCGGCGAGGACCCAGACCGGAAGGTACCGGTCCACGGGGTCGAGGCGCTCGGGGGGGGAGGCGGCGGACAAGGAGCGGGAACTCCTAGGACGAGGGCGCCGTGGAAGGGCGAGGATGCGACTCCGCCCGGAGGCGCTCTTGCAGTACCAGTTCCCGCCTCAATCCCTTGACCCGGTCCACGAGCTCATCGCGCACTCGGCGGAACCCGGCGTCGTCCAGCTGGGCGGGGTCGGGCAGAGCCCAGTCCCTCAGATCGAGGGTCTTGAGTCGGGCCGGGCAGCTCTCGCGGTCCAGGCACCCCATCGTAACGCGCACCGTGGAGGAGGTCATCATCTCGTTCGTGAGGAGCTGGGGAGGGTGGCTCGGCAGGTCCAATCCGATCTCCTGGAGCATCGTCCGGGTCCTGGAGTTCGGTTCGGTGGCGGGTTCGGTCCCGGCGGAGGTCGCTCGCCAGCCCTCGGGGGGCCGGGCGTTGAACATCGCCTCCGCCATGAGGGAGCGGCAGGCGTTCTCGACGCAGATGAAGAGGACCGTCTTCTCGGTCATCGACGCTCCGAGTCGGGTCGGGTCGCTCGAATGTCCGCAGAGACCACCCCGATATCGGCTCGACCGCGGAGCTTCTCGGGCGGGTTCTCCGGGGTCTTGAGGTTCACTTCGATCCCGGTGAACCCGGCGCGCTTGAGGAGGGTCTTGACCTTTCGAACCTCGAGGGCTCCCGAAGCGCACGAGGACCAGAGCGACGCGTCGGCGCGGTCCTCCTCGGAAATGGGGCGGATGGCCACCACATCCGATAGAGCGAGGTGACCGCCGCGTCGGAGGACCCGAAACGCCTCCCGATAGACCGGACCCTTCTCGGGAGCGAGGTTGATCACGCAGTTCGAAATGACGACGTCAACGGAGCGGTCCGCCACTGGCAGGTGCTCGATCTCGCCCAACCGGAACTCTACGTTCGAGAACCCGCCCTTCCGAGCGTTCTCGCGCGCCCGGGAGACCATCTCGGGGGTCATGTCGACGCCGATCACGTGACCGTTCGGCCCGACCTTCTTGGACGCGAGAAAACAGTCGATTCCTGCGCCGCTCCCGAGGTCCAGGACCACTTGGTGGGGCTTGAGCGCCGTGATGGCTGTCGGGTTGCCGCACCCCAGTCCGAGGTTCGCCCCATCGGGTAGCTCCGACAGCTCTTCCGGGGTGTAGCCCAACTGGACCGCGACGGTCGAGGACCCGCACGAGGAGCTTCCGGCGGTGTCTCCGCAGCAGCCGGAGGTCTTCCCTGCCGACGAGCAACACCCCCCACCGGAGGCGATCCCGGCGTAGCGCGAACGCACCTGCTCTCTCCGGGCTGCGTCGGAGACCCCTTCGACCCTGGCTTTCGTCATGGTACACCGACCTCCGCGGGCCCGTTGAGGCGGTAGTAGGTCCACTTGCCATCCCGGCGGGACCGGACGAACCCGGCTTCGACGAGGACGCTCATGTGATGGCTGACGGTGGCGTGCGTGAGGCCGGTGGCGGCCTGGATCTCACACGCGCAGAGTTCCTTCTTGCGCTGGAGGAGGGCCACGGCGAGAAGTCGGTTCTCGTCGGCAAGGGCGCGAGCGCGCTTCAATGCCAAGGGAAACCGAGACGAACCGGCGACCTCCTTCGCGAGGTCGCGGTACTCGGGTAGGCAGCACGCTGCGTCTTCCCCGGTGAGCCGCTCCAGTCTGTTCGCCAGCGCCGGATCGGTGGTTGCCGTCGACATCATGTTGACCGATATCGACACCATATATGTAGATTCAGGTCGACATGACAGATGCGTGCATTGCGTTCGCTGCCACTGGTAGTTGAGGGGGACCTCGACTATTCCGGAGATCCCCCTCGGACTCACTTCGTCGATGTGTCCCCGAGGGCTACCCACATCGGGCCACCGCTCGGAGGAGGGATGCGAACCAGTCGGCTGCCCCCTGCGGAAACGGGTGCGTTGTCAGAGAGAGGCTTCGGGCCGGTCACCGGGGCGTGGTCGATTCATTCAGCGAGGGATGCACGCAGCTGACGCTCGGGGTCCGATGGTCCGCGCGCCGGGGCGGGATCCGCGGGGACGAGCGGAGTTGCGTGTTCCCGCTCAGCCCTGAGTGACTTCGTGCGCCTCGTCGGCCATGAGCCCGTGAGCTTCCTTGTGGACTCGGTTCGCGGCCTCGGGGCTCGGCGCCTCGACCAGACAGAAGACCATCTCGTTCTTCTCATCGACCCAGTAGCTTCGGAAATTCACGCCATGCTTTCCCTGCACTTCGAGGTCCTTGGCATGGGCTTCTGCGACGGCCTTGGCGGTGGCGCCCTTCACCTTGTGGTGCACGTCCATGTAGAGAGGCATCGGGGCCCCAACTCAGGCTCGATTCAAAAACCTTCGCACGGGGCATGGACGGGTCCCGTCCGCTGCACCACCGCTCTGTCTCGCTTCGCCCCACTCGTGTCCGTGCACGTTCCGCGGTCTTGGTGCGGGGGACCAGAAGAACTCAGTGGCTCCGGACTCCGTCACGTGCAGCGCTTGGTGACGTTCCCAAAGTGAGGACTCCTTGGACGGCGGGTTGGGTCCTCTCTCGCCCGTTCCGCCTCGCCAGGGCGGGGTGATCGACCCGATCGTTCCGACTACTCTTTCTTCTCCTCTTCCGAGCCCTTGAATCCCTTCTTCGCGCCGGCACCGAATCCCTTCACCCCACCGACGAGGCCACGGCCAAGCTTGCCGGCGACCGCGCCGGTCTCTTTCGCGACGTGGGCGGTCTCGCCGGCGGTCCTTTGACCCAGACCGACCGCGCGACCACAGGCCGCGCACGTCTTCGCACCCTCCGCCAGGTCGGCTCCGCACCCTTCGCACTTCATGAGGTCCTCGATGGTCGCTCAAGGAACGCGGAAAGATTTTCCTTCGGTTCCTCCCGGTCGGGGACACAAACCGCGTTCGGGGGCGGATTGCGGGCCACACCGGCACCGCAACAACTAAACCCGAAGCGCGACGATTTTCTGCTGCACGATCCCAAAGCGAGGGAGCGAAGCCGCCGTTCGGAATCTCGACGGGAACGGTCGGGGCGAGCCCTGCGGGAGGACCGAGAGGAGGGAACGAGGTGGACGACCGAGCACGCGGAAGGTGGGACCCACG
>DATJVA010000115.1:0-11394 GCA_035502015.1 Thermoplasmata archaeon
TCCAACTGAAGAATCTCTACGGACACACCTCCCTCGACCAGACGGTCCATTACATCGGTCTCGACGAGGACGAGATGCGAGCGGGTCTGGATCGGCTGGCTTCTCTCCTCGGCCCCCTGCTGCGGTCCGAACCTCCTACGCACGAGCCGTGAAGGGCGGGTGCGACATCGCTCGCATGCCCCCGGGTCCCTAGAGTTGACCAATGGTCGAGGAGAGTCGTGTCGGATCTAGCCCAGCCAAACGGTTTCGGGACACTCGCGGAAATGCGGGTCTCCGCTGAGGAGGCTGGAATGTGTGGTCCGGGCGGTTGCCAACACTAACCCGTCTGCGAGCCCGGGGAGCGGAATTCGCTTTGCTCGCGCGCTCGCCCGGAGTTCCGCGACGGCGTGAGCACCGGCAATTGCGAGTTTCTCATCGATCGGGACGATCACGGAGGATTCGCGAATGGATTCGAGCTCGGCCGCGACTACGTGATCCTCGAACCCGTCCCTAACGCACATGGCGGCGACCTCCGCCAACACTATCGAGGGAGTGAGGCAAAGGTCGGCCTCATCCACCGCCTCTCGTGCCCGGGAAGCCAGCTCGCTACCTCGAATCATCTCCGCCCAAGCGAAGGTGTCAATAGTGAGAATCAAGCCGATCGGCCTCCGTGAAGCGGTGGAGCTTACCCTTGCCGCTTCCGATGAGGCGGTCCAAGGCCCGCGATCGCCGCTCGCGAATCAACTTCCGAATCGCCTCGTCGGCGGTGCGAACGTTGAACGCGACGCGAAGTTGGTCAAGGTCGCGCAGGGTCTCTCGCGAGACTCTGACGGAGGTCTCCGCCCGGCTCATGATCGTTTGCATGCACGCATGCGAGTTAAGCATTTGCGTTCCGAAGGAAGGTGAACGCAGACCGAGGCAAACCCCGCGGGGAACGGGCCCGGAGGGCACTCGGCCGCTCCTCGTGATGGGGTGGAGCGGCACTTGTGCCCACCAATCGCAGCCGTGGAGGACGGCAGGGCGGATATCGCGAGAACGTTTGTCTGGGGCCGTCTCGGTAACAGCACCGGGCCCGTTCTCGTGGCTCGCGACTCACGATAGCCCGTATCCGCGAAAGACCTCGTACTTGACTCGATCCGCGGCGACCCCAAGGCGTTGGAGAATCCGATACGTCTCCTGGACCATTCCGGGCTTGCCGCAGACGTAGTAGGTGGGATGGGTGAGCTCGCGCGAAACTTCTGCGAGGAGGTCGGCGTCGATGCGACCGCGCCGTCCGCTCCAGGATGACTCCTTGGGGGCCCGCGAGAGCGTGTGAAGGACCTTGAATCGAGGATTCTGTCGGGTCAAGGCCTCAAGCTCGGAGCGGTAGGCAATCTCCTCCTCGTTTCGGTTCGAGTACACGAGACGCATCTCGATCGGAAGTCGGCGGTCGGCCGCGTACTCCGCCATGCCCTTGAGGGGGGTGATTCCGATTCCGCCCGCCACCAAGACGGTGGGCGAGGTCGCATCCAGGACGAAATGGCCGTACGCGCCATCCACTTCCGCCTCATCGCCCGGCCGGAGCGCCGCAAACGCCTCTTTCCAGGGCGAATTCGAAACGCGTGCCCCGAACTCCAGATACGGCTTGGTCGGTGAGCAGGCCAGCGACATCGGGTACTCGATGCCTCCCCTCTCCGTAGCGAGCTCCAAGCCGCAGAACTGGACGGGCTCGAATTCGAATCCGTCTGGCTTCTCGAACTTCACATCGTGCACGGTCGGGGTCACGCGGGCTGACTCCAAGACTCGGACCCGAGAGATCACCGGTCAGCCCCTGGTGGCTTCAATCCAGGGGGCAGATAATGACTGAGTTGTCAGGGGTCTGGTCCGTCGATCGGGGAGACACTTCCGCGCACGCGTTGGGGCGTGAGACCAGCCCCTTCGGTAGGCACCGGTCCGGCGGTCACCAGTGGACCGGCGGGGTGCCGGGCGGCGGGGACTGTGGCGGAGGAGGGCCGTCCATACTAGGGAATTGGACAGGGCCAGTCCCGCCGGCAGGTGGCGGAGCGAGGGAGGCCGTCTGCTCCCGCCGAGCCATGATCGAGATCATCGCGAAGACGACGAGGAAGATCCCAACGCCGCTCACCATCGCACCCGCGGCGATGATGTACTCGGCCGCTACGGTGGTGTTTGCCGCATTCCGCGAGGTCTGTTCACAGTTGTTGGCCGCGCCGAAGTTGCAGTTGATTTCGCTCTGTTCCGCCAAGGCGGTTAGCGCAAAGCCCGATCCGACCAGGACAAGCCCCACAACGAGGACGATCGCCCCTACGGTTCCAAGTCCAGCATAGTGGAGCGCCATCGGTCGCGGATACCTCCTCTTCAGATTGAACCTTCCGGTTACTGGCTCGGTCCGCGCAATGCGGCCGGATCAGGGGGTGCGCCCTCCGGACGACACTCCGCCGAGGGACGGCTCTGTCGACGCCGTCGAGATGGTGGCCTTGGGCGGCCAGCGGCTCATGAACTGAGTTGTGCAGGCAAAGACAAGTCCCGCGCCTACACCGATGATGGCAAGGCCGATCCCGAAGAGCAGTACCGTGGCGATCGTGGCGTTGAACACGTTACTGTCCTGCGAACGGCAATTGCCGGCGCAGTTGATCTCCTGCTGCCCCGCGTAGGCAGCATTCGCAAATCCGGCCCCGATCACGACCGGACCGACGAGTAGGAAGGCAGCGCCCACGATCCCCAGCAGGCGGAGCGATCGGGCCACGAAACCGGGAAGGTGCGCCCTCACAAAGACGTTCCGCCCGGAAGGACGCAGCCTTCGGAATGCGCCGCTACGCTTCTCCGCCCGGGCCCCCGGGCGACGACGGTGAGTGTAACGGCACTTACACCGGGTCATCGCCGTGGGACCCGGTCGCGATCATCGCCCTTGTGCGATGGGCCTCTCGGCCGACGGACGAAAGGAGTTTGACCGAGACCGGGGTGCGGCCTCCATGGCTTCCCAGGAGCGGGAAGGGTACGTTCGAGTCCGAGGCAAGCGTCTCTTCTACCGGAGCTATGGGTCCGGTGAGCGGGGTACGGTTCTCGCGCTCCACGGTGGCCCCGGCCTCACCCACGACTACCTCACACCGTTGGCCGACCTCGCCGTTAGCGGATACCGGGTCGTTCTCTACGACCAGCTTGGATGTGGTCGTTCCGAAAGACCCGACGGCTACCGCGACTATACGATCCGGCGCGGTGCCGACGACGCGGACGAGCTACGTCGTCGGTTGAAGCTCGGCCGGGTGCATCTCCTCGGTCATAGCTATGGAGGGGCTCTGGCGCTCGAGACCGCCCTCCGCCACCCCGAAGGGTTGAGGTCGCTGATCGTGTCGAGCGGGTTTGCGTCGATGGACACCCTCTGGCGAGGACTTCGCCAACGGGTGGCCCAGCTATCGCCGGCCAATCGACGGGCCTACCTCCGTGCGGACCGGTCAGGCGTACAAACGAAAGCCTCGGCCCGCGCGGACGAGGAGTTCCGTCTACGATTCTCGGAACACCTCAAGAACCAGCCGTACGAGCTCTGGAAGACGTTCCAACTCGCGAACCCCCGCATCTCCGCGGCGATGGGTTTCTCGGCGAAGCGCATCATCGACGATGGCTTTCAGACCGGGACCCTAGCGGGCTGGGACGTGACCCCGAAGCTCTCGAGGCTCCGGATGCCGACCCTGGTGTTGGCCGGGGAGTACGACCACTGCGTGCCCGCCTGCGCTCGAGAGATCCATAGGGCGATCCGACGCTCTCGGTTGGTGATCGCTCCCGGCGAAGGTCACATGCCGATGTTCGAGAACCGGGATCGGTTCACTTCCGTCGTGCGAGATTTCCTCGATTCGGTGTGAGCGCCCACCGAAGGGACCGCGCGACCTCAGCTCGTAATCTGGATGAGCCCGCTCGCGACGGGTCGAGACTTGGGGCGAGCCGGCCGCTGCGCGTATCGGATCCCCGCCCCGACGATCCTCTGACCCACATGCGCCGGGTCGGTCCACCGAAAGAGCGAGGGCTCAAGGTAGCAGGCGAGGGCGCACTTGTTGCACGATTCGTAGGGCGCCCAGTTGAACTCGTTCCAGAGTTTCCGGACGTCCACGTCCCAGACCGGGATGTCGCCGCTGTACTCCTGGAGCACGTAGCAGGGCAGGACGATCCGACCGGATGGGTCGATGTTGATCGTGAGCCAGGGCTTGCATCGCCACGGCCTCCCTTCGTACCACGAGCCGAGGATGGCGTCGAAGTACGCCTGGGACTCCATGAGCGGCGCGCCGCTCCGCTTGAGGTCCCGTAGCCTCTCGATCGTGGGGCGAAGGCGGCCTCGTTCCGGCGACATCGGGTCGGCCGTCCGGTAGTCGTAGGCGATCTGGACCGTGAGCCCAACCCCGAGCTCCTTGGCCAGTTCGACGATGCGCTCGGCGTGGTCGAGGTTGTCGCGAGTGACGGTGTGGCTGATGACGGTGGGGACCTCCTCTCGGGCAGCCCGCATGCCCTTGACCGCCCGCTCGAACGACCGTGGAATCCCTCTCAAGCGGTCGTGGGTCTCCCCGATGCCGTCCAAGGAGACGAAGAGAAGGTCGAGGTGGTCGGCAAGCTCGGGGAGGCGGTGCTCGAGCAGCCAACCGTTCGTGACCAGCGAAGTGTGGAACCGCTCGTGCGCCGCTTCCAGTATCTCGGGAAGGTCCGGCCGGAGAAGAGGTTCGCCTCCCTCGAAACCGAGGAACGAGACCCCGGCCCGGGCGAGCGCGTCCATGACACGGATCTCGTCGGGGAGACGGAGCAGCTCCTCGTCCTCGCGCCGCCAGAAGGGACACATCTTGCATTCGAGGTTGCAGCGATAGAGGAGCTTGTGGCCCGCGATGATGGGGACCTTCTCTCCCCTCAGGTTTCGGAGGGACCGATCGAGACTGCGCAGGATGACCGGCTTGACGAGCGCCATGGGTTCAGACGGCCGATGGTGAAGCCCGGGGAAGGAACGCCCCGATCGCGCACCCCGGCTGGGTCGACATCGCGACTCGCCTCCGACCAAGTCCGAGTAGCGCTCCACCTTACTTAATCCGTTGCGAGTTTCGATGAGCCCGTCCCCCGACCGGAGATCTCGAAACGGGTGTCTCTGCCTTTCGCGGGAGGCGGCCACGGGACGAGGTTCGCGGCGGTGTACGGATCGCCCGAAGACGCCCACAGCCCGCGGCCTCTTCTCGAGGTCAACGACGCGCAGGATGTCCCGCTCGAGCTTCGACCCGGGCGAGCTGGTAGGCGCGGGAGACGTTCCCCGGAAACATGAACGAGAACCGCCAACGTCGGAACTGCGGCGGAATCGGGATGTCCGAGAGCTGACCGAGCGGGGTCCTGTGGCGTACCGCGGTTCGAGCGAGACGATCCACCTCGTGGAGATAGCGCCGAGTGCGCGAGAGAATGCTCCCCGGACCGGGGGGCCCGTGGCCGGGCACGACCCAATCCGCGTCCAGCTTCTCCATCCGCTTCAGGATCGACATCCAGGAACCCGGCCAGCCGCTGCCGAGCGAGGGATGGAACCCACGGATGGCGAGGTCACCGGTGAAGACGATCCCGTCGTCGGGAAGGTAGGCGAAGACATCGCTCGGTGAATGCCCGCCGCCGTAGGTCAGAAGATGGAGGGACCGACGGGAACCTTCGAGGACCAGCGCGTCATCGAAGGTGACCGTGGGCGGCACGATCCGGTGCGAGCGGGGCGTCTCGAGGACCCCCTTGAACCACGCTCGCAGGAGCGGTCGGTCGGCTTTCGTGTACGGCGATTTCGGGTCGTCCAGATGCGGAAGGTCACGTCGCATCTCCTGCCGGTCCCCGTCGAACTGGGGTCGGCTGAGCTTCTCGATGTTCGCTCGGACCGTCCGGCTCGATACGATGTGACTTCCCACGAAGCCAGAGTTTCCCCAGATGTGGTCTCCGTGCCAGTGGCTGTTGACCGCCCAGGCCGGGTGCCGGCCCGTGACGAGTCGAGCGGCTCGTTCGAGGGCTTGACCTGCCATGGGGGTAAGCATCGTGTCGAAGACGACCGTGTCGTCACCGAGGTCGACGATCCCTGAGTTGCAGAGGCCGTAGCCCTCTGGGGTCGCGATGGCGGCGTATACGCCCCGGGCCAGCTTCTCGATGCGGAAGTGCCGCGAGGCGAGCGGCGTCATCCCAATCCGGTGACCGCCTTCGGCCATGTGAGGCTTGTGACTCCCTTCGTCATGCCGGAACTCTGGGCTCTCTGCCATCGACCGCTGCGCCGCCCACGGCCCACATGCCTCGGCGGACCTTGCGACCATTCCGGCTCGTGCTACACAGCATCCCGAGTTCCTGAAACAGTGACTCTACAGTAATACACTCCTCCATTCCTGAGGCGGGCGTGGTCTCGGCCCTCTCGCCTTCGATCCGAGCGGTGCGGAACGCCCCCCCATGGTAGAATCCGACTCGACCGGGTCGAAGCGGCGAGCATGGCTCGCCCGAGGTTGGCTCGGGCTGCCCGTTCGGGACTGGCTGATCGGGGTGGTTGCGGTCTTTGCCATCGGCTACGCTTGGTTTACGGTGCCCTTGCTCGGTGGCCGCTCGGCCGCCTCGCCGTTCGGAGCGGCGGTTTTCGCTCTCACCCTCGCGGCCTTCGCGATCGGCGGTCTCGCCGCTAGCCAACTTATCCTATCCTCGATACGGCGGACTCCCCCTACCTCGTGACTGTCCCGCTGGACAACCTACTCGATTCCCTTCCGGACGAAGTTCCGGGCGGCCGTTGGGCCGTTTCCGCGACGGTTCGCGACACGAACGCCCGGGGCTCACTCGGAGTGAGCTTGCCTCTTGACACCACGCCCCGGTGGGTCGATGTTAACCGTGACGGGAGAAGGACTCACCTGGACCATGATCCCGTTCCGGGGTGCGTCGGTGAACCGCAACATCCGGCTCCTGACGTTCGGCGTCGCGGTCCGGATGCTCGGGAACGCGCTCTACGGACCGTTCATTGCGCTCTTCCTTCACAACGTGCTGAACGTCGGTTACGTCGAGCTCGGCCTCATCATCGTGTTCATCGGAGGCATCCAGATCCCGTTCGGGGTCCTCGGCGGTCTCGTCACGGACCGAATGGCACGGAAGACCCTGATGGTCATCGGGCTGGCTTCCGAAGCGACCGCGACCGCGTTCCTGGCCTACGCCTTCGCGGTCAACTCCCTCACGATCGCGATCGCGGCGGCCACGATCGGGGGGTCCATTGGGGCCATGTGCGGGCCGGCGTTCTCGGCGTACATCGCGGACTTCGCCGAGGGGTCGCAACGAACTCGGGGGTTCACACTCTACCGGATCGGCTTCAACGCCGGGTTCGCGGCGGGCGTCGCGCTCGGTGGGCTTTTCATCGCCGTGATCGGTTTCGCCGGTGGCGTCGCCATCGCGGCGGTCATCATCGCGGGCGCGACGGGAATCCTCTACGCCTTCCTCGAGCCCTCGGTACGGGACCGGGAAGGACCTCGGGAGTCGGCCCCCGCGGTGCCGGCGGCCTCATCATCGGCCCCCGCCCCGCGGCGGACCCTGGCCGAAAGCATGAGGATCCTTGCCCGGGACCGGGTCGCGCTCGAGGTGGCCCTCGCGTTCCTGCTCGCCTCGTTCGTCATGGCCCAATGGGCGATCATCTTCCCGCTCTACGTCCACAACATCCTAGGAGTCTCGTATTCGATCCTCGGCGTGGGACTCGCGCTCAATGGGATCGTGGTGGTGGTCGGGCAGAGCGCGACGACCGAGAGCGTCATCGGCTGGCGACACACCTCGATCGGCCTGCTGGGGCTCGTGCTGTACGGCGTCGCGTTCCTCGGGCTCGGCGCCGCGGGCCTGCTCAACACCCTACCGGTCGTGGTCTTCTTCGCGTCGGTGGTCGTCCTGACGATCGGGGAGAACCTGATCGCGATCCCCCAGTCGACCCTGCCGTCCAACCTTGCCCCGAAGGAGGAGGTCGGCTCCTACAACGGCGCCTTCAACGCCTTCAGCGGGATCGGCTTCCTGACCGCGACTCTCGCGGGGGGTGTCGTGCTCTCCCTCATCACCAACCCTCTCCTGATCTGGGCCATCCTCCTCGTGCCGGCCGTGCCCGCGATCGTTCTTCTCCGCCACGCCGGAGGCCGTATCCCGGCCCAGGTGAACCGAGCGTAGGCGGCGGGCCGGGCAGCTGCCGGCCCCGAGGACCGCCCACGTCGGGCACGTGCCCGGCATCTCCCAACGACCTCAGCTGGGCGGCGCCCCTCCGGCGGATAGCTGGCCCGCGCTCCCGACGGCCGCGTCGCTCGAGGGTGGGCCGGCCGGGGGCGTCGAACCTTCGGCCGTCCCCTTCGCCGGAGCGGCGCGTGGCCGAGGTTCGACGAGACCGGGGGGACGTGCCACTCTACCGATGGCGGATTCGAGGGACCCGACCGGCCTCCGTGGCTGACGCGCGTTCGGTTACCGCGCACTTCAAAGCCCTTCGCGAGTGACAGAATCGAGCCCCCATGAGTGATGACATTCGTGCGGCGGAGTCCGACCTGAAGGGAATCCTACACCGGCTCGAGCGACTGGCCCCGTTCGCGGAAGCGATGGCCGAGCGGGACCGTGGCGAATCGGTGATGGTCGACTCGAACGCCCTCCGCACGGAAGCCTCGCCGCCCGTGCTCGGGGTGGTCTTTCGCGCCTGGTCCGGTACGCGCTGGGTCGAGACGGCCGTGTCCGGGATCGAGCAACGAGCTTTGGCGTCAGCGGCCGACGAGCTCGAGGCGCAGCTCATCGCGTCCGGTGCCGGGTCGCCACCTCCGGGTCCTTCGGCCACTACCGTCGGTTCGTTCGACGCGCCGCCGCGCCGCCCGATGAGGGACCTGGGCACGGAGCGGGCGATCGAGCGGCTTCGGGAAATCTTTGGCTGGCTCACGGACGTCCCCTCGATCAAGTTCGCCCAGTCCGTGCTTCGCTGGAGAGAGGAGGAGCGCTACTACCTCAATACCGCGGGCGCGAACTGCTTCCAGCGACAGGACAGGGTGGTGGCCGCCATGGTGGCCGTGGCCGTCGAGAACGGGCGGACGGAGACCAACTTCGGGATGGTCGGTGAGCAAGGAGGTCAGGAGTTGCTCGAACCGATGAACGAAGCGATGGCGCGACAGATCTCCGAGGGAGCGAGAGAACTCCTCACGGCGAAGGCCCCGCCGACCGGCTGGATGAACGTCCTGCTCGACCCCGGAACCACGGCGACGTTCGCCCACGAGTCGTTCGGGCACGGGACGGAGGCCGACCAGTTCGTCCGGAACCGGTCCTACCTTCAGCCCCTGCTGGGCCAGCAGCTGGCACCCGAATCACTGACGATCGTCGACGACGGCTCGATCCCGCAGGGTTGGGGTTCGGTCCGCTTTGACGACGAGGGCCACCCCGGTCAGCGCACGGTCCTCGTCGATCGGGGACGGTTCGTCGGGGCCCTTCACGACCGCGAGACGGCCTCGGTCCTCGGGGCCGTGCCGACCGGGAACACGCGACGTGCGGACTACCTCAGCCAGGCGTTCGTCCGAATGACCAACACCTCGGTCGAACCGAGCGACTGGAGCTTCGAGGAGCTTGTGAGGGAGACCCGGAACGGGGTCCTCCTCGAGCGGTGGGAGAGCGGCATGGAGGACCCCCAGGGAGGTCGGATGCAACTGAAGGTACGAAAGGGGCACCGGATCGAGAACGGAAAGGTCACCGACCTCCTTACCGCGATGGCCCTGTCGGGAAGCGTGCTCCAGTTCCTGAAGGCGATCCGTGGGATCGGAAAGGCATCGGACAGCACGATGACGCCCGGCTTCTGCGGAAAGGGACACGGCGACATCTTGCCCGTGGGCGACGGAGGGACGTACCTCCTCTCCCAAGCACTGGTGGGGCCTGCATGAGCGCGCCGGCCAACCTCGCAGACCGCGTCGGCGAGCGGTTGAGCGGGGATTGAGGCTCCGTGGGACGTGTATGCGGAGCGGTCCCGTCGCTTCGAGATCCATCTTACCGGCAGCCGGGTCGCCCTCACCCGGGGCCCGATACGGCTCGAGGGGTACGGCGTCCGGGTCATCCGGAAGGCCGACGGCCAGGTCGGCGTCGGATTCCAGTCGTCCACCGTCTTCTCGAAGGAAGGGATCGGGACGGCGGTAGAGGACGCCGAGCAGTTCTCGCGGTTCAACCGGTTTCCGGCGAAGAGCGTCGAACTTCCCGACCGACGACCGGCCATGAACGGCGGGCCGAAGGTGGTCGACCCGACCCTCTGGTCGGACCCGATGGGGTCGCTGCAACGGTTCGCCGAGGTGCTCGTCGACTCCGTCGGCGAGCGGAAGGGGACCGCGCTCACGTTCGGGTCGGCTCTCGTGACCCTTTCCGAGAGTTCGGTCGCCAACTCGACCGGGCTCTCCGTGGCCTACCCGCACACGGTCGTCGAGCTGGAGGCCGCCGTGAAGGCGTCCGGGGGACCCGAAGGTCAGCCACCGGGAGAGCACTGGTTCATTTCGATCGGTCGCCGGCTTCCCGTCGAGGCGGTCCCGGGGATGACGGCCCGCTGGTCCCGGTTCGCTGAGGACGCTCGCCATGCGAAGCCTCCTCCCAACGGGGCTCTGCCGGTGGCCCTCCCGCCGGAGGTCCTCGAGGGGATCGTTCCTCCGGTCGTGCGGTTCCGGTTCGGCGCGGTCGCGAAGCTGAGAGGCCTTGGGGTGGCCCCCGACACACCGGTAGCTTCGGCCGGGAACGACCTTCTCGACGATGGCCTCCTCGATTGGGCCGTGGGGGCAGCGCCCGTGGACGACGAGGGCGCACCGCACGGTCGTCACCTCCTGGTGTCGAACGGGAAGGCGAAGGAGGTGCTGGCCGATTCGCTCTACGCGAGCGCGGTGGGCGTGCCCGCCACCGGAAGCGCGGGACGCGTCGCCGCCGGGATGGGGACCCGTATGGCGTGGGGACGGTACACGCGACCCCCGGCACCCTACTCGAGCACGGTCGTGATCCCTCCGGGCAAAGGGGGGGACGATGCGGAGCTCGTCGAGCAGGTCGATGACGGGATCTGGGTGCAGCAGATCGGCTGGCCACAACCCGACCCGGTGTCGGGCCGTTTCGGAGGCGAGATCCGCCTCGGCTATCGCATTCGGCACGGCAAGATCGCCGAGCCGGTTCGCGGGGGTACCGTCGGGGGGTTCGTCCTGCGAGGGGAGGACTCACCCTCGCTTCTCCACGACCTCACGGCCGTTGGCTCCCGATCGATGCTCGTCGGCGAGCTCTCGAGCCCGACGCTCTTGGTCCGATCCTTGACCGTCGCCGGAGACGAGGCGGGCAGGTCACCCTGAGCTCCCGAGCGGCGCGAACGGGGTCCGGTTCGAATCCCGGCCTGCGGTGTGGGGCGAACCGTCGGTTTCGCCAAAGTAGGAATCGAGGGCTCAAATACCCGAACGGTTGAGT
>DATJVA010000116.1:0-6082 GCA_035502015.1 Thermoplasmata archaeon
CCTTGTCCTCCTGAAGGTCCCGGTCGTAGGTGAGCGGCAGGCCCTTCAGGGTCGTGAGCAGGGCCACGAGGTCGCCGACCACGCGGCCGGACTTGCCTCGCACCAGTTCCGCCGCGTCCGGGTTCCGCTTCTGCGGCATCAGGCTGCTGCCGGAGCCGAGGGCCGGGGTCCGCTCGATGAACCCGAACTCCTTCGACGCGAAGAGGACGACCTCTTCGCCAAGGGAGCTCGCGTGGACGCCGAGCAGCGCGAGGTCGAACAGCAGCTCCGCCAGGGGGTCTCGGTCGCTGACCGCGTCCATCGAGTTCTCGAACGGCCGGTCGAACCCGAGGCGGTCGGCGACGAACGAAGGGTCGATCGGGAGGGTGGAGCCCGCGAGCGCCCCGGCCCCGAGCGGGGAGACGTTCGCGCGCTTGGCGGTCGCGAACAATCGGTCGAGGTCCCGGTCGAATCGCCAGAAGTGGGCGAGCAGGAGGTGGCCGACCGTGACCGGCTGCGCTCGCTGTAGGTGGGTGTAGCCGGGCATCGGGGTGGAGGACTCCTCGACCGCCTTCGCGAGCAGGAGCTCCTCGACCCGCAGGAGCGCGCTCGCCACGCGGGCGACCGCGGTTCGCAGGTAGAGGCGCTCATCGAGCGCGACCTGGTCGTTGCGGCTGCGCCCCGTGTGGAGCTTCTCGCCGACGATGCCCGCAAGGTCGGTGAGCCGCGCCTCGATGTTGGTGTGCACGTCCTCGAGCTCCTCCCGCCACGGGAACGAGCCGTCGGCGACCTCCCGGTCGATGGAGCGAAGCCCGTTCTCGAGCGCCGTCACCTCGGGCCCCGTGAGAAGGCCCACGTGGCCGAGCATCTGGACATGGGCGATCGACCCGACGATGTCAAAGTGGGCGAGCGCGCGGTCCACCGAGAGCGACGAGAGGAACTTCGCCTGAGGCGTGCGGACGTAGGACGGTGCCGCCGGATGGTCGGACATGTTGGGAACGAAGGGAGCGCGTTCAGGCGATCGTTTCCGAAGCCGGTACCCGGGCCGCCTTCGCGCGGGCGCCCACCCCCGCCCAGGTCCGCGCGGGGAGCCCCCAGACGTAGATGAACCCCTCCGCCATCTGCCGGCGGTACTGGTCCCCCGACGAGTACGTCGCGAGCGACGGCTGGTAGAGCGCGACCGGTGATCGACGTCCGACGACTCGTGCCGAGCCCTTGAACAGCTTCATCGACACCTCACCGCTCACGCGCTCCTGCGTCGACGCGACGAACGCATCGAGCGCCGTCTTGAGCGGCGTGAACCAGAGCCCATCGTAGATCATCTGGGAATACCGTTGCTCGACCGACCGCTTGAAATCGAGCAGGTCGCGCGGCAGCACCAGTGCCTCGAGAGCCTGGTGCGCGGAGATCAGGACGACCGCGGCCGGGCATTCGTACACCTCCCGGGACTTGATGCCGACGACCCGGGATTCGAGGTGGTCGATGCGGCCGACGC
This sequence comes from Thermoplasmata archaeon, assembly GCA_035502015.1. Taxonomy (GTDB): domain Archaea; phylum Thermoplasmatota; class Thermoplasmata; order Lutacidiplasmatales; family UBA184; genus Lutacidiplasma. The sequence continues at coordinate 1,475 of DATJVA010000116.1, forward strand.
CGTGGGCCCCGGCCGTTCGGTTGAGCTCGATGATCAGCTCGTGGAGGGGCGCCCGGCGGCCGTTGACCGCAACCGGAATGCCCTGTTCGAACTGGATGGTCACGTACTCGGCCTTCGCGGGGGCGTCCGTGGGGGATCGCGTCCAGCCGAACGCCTCCTCGGGAGGCTCGACCGCCGGGTCCTCGAGGATCCCGCACTCGACCGACCGGCCCCACAGGTTCTCGTCGGTGCTGTACGGCGACGCCCGGGTCGCTTCGACCGGGATACCGTGCTCCCGGGCGTAGGCGATCTCGTCCTCCCGGGTCATCTCCCACTCCCGGGCCGGAGCGATCACACCGAGCTCGGGGGCGAGGCTCGTGGTGGAGAGGTCGAACCGTACCTGGTCGTTCCCCTTCCCCGTACAGCCGTGCGCGACGGCGGTGGCTCCCTCGCGGCGGGCCACCTCGACGAGGTGGCGGGCGATGAGGGGACGCGCGAGGGCCGTGCTGAGCGGGTAGACCCCTTCGTAGAGGGCGTTCGCCCGGAGGGCCGGGACGATGAACTCCTCCGCGAACTCCTTTCGGGCGTCGGCGACGTAGGCGCTCACCGCCCCCGACGCCTTCGCCTTCCGCCGGACCTTCTCGAGGTCCACCGGCTGGCCGACGTCCACCGTCACGGCGACGACCTCGGCCCCTTTCGCTTCGGTCAGCCAGGGAATGGCGACCGACGTATCCAGCCCACCGGAGTAGGCGAGCACCACCTTCGGCCTCGACTCGACGCGTTTCACGATAGGCAACGGCACGGTGGAACAGAGATTTATACCGCGTGACCGTCACCGGACAAATCTGGGCAATAGTGTCCAGAATCGGACAAACATGCCTGAGCCGTCCGTGGCCGAGCGCGTCCGCGAGTACCTGGACGGCCACCCGGCGCTCGGAGACGCGATCCGCCTACGGATCGGCAACTATTCGGCCATCGCCCGGAAGGTCTCCGAGGACCTCGGTGTCCGCCAGAAGGACGCCGTCCTCGCCGCCTGCCGGCGCTACTCCCGCGGGCGGGGCGAAGCCTCCCGGGAGGCGGGCATCCTCCGGGTGATGCGCAAGAGCCGCATCGAGACCCGGACGAAGGTCGCCGCGCTGACGTTGAGCCAGGGGGCCGACGTGCTCCAGCGGCTCGGGGATGTGGTCGAGGAGCTCCTCGACGAAAGTCTCCTCTGCCGGGTGATCCAGGTCTCCCGCGGGACCGTCGTGATCGTGGACGAGGACTCCGTGCCTCGGGTCCTCCATCGCCTGCGCGGGTCCCAGCTGATCTCCGTGCGCAAGAACCTCGTGGAGGTGGCGGTGACGAGCCCGGAGAGCATCGAAGAGACCCCGGGGCTTCTCCGACATCTCGCCAGCGTCCTGGCCGCCCAGGGGATCAACATCGTCGAAGCCCTTTCCTGCTACACGGACACGATCTTTCTGCTGCAGGACGACGACCTGACCGCCGCGCTCGGCGCGCTCACAAAAACGCTGAGCTGACACGGTTCCCGAGACCGCGCCGTAGAACGTTTTTCAAAACGCGACATAACAGTTAAATCCCGACCTCGACTCGGTCGCGCGATGGCAGGGGAGACGCTCCCGAACTCGCCGGCCGGGGACCTTCGTCTCCGACCGTTCGAGATTCTCAAGATGGGGGTGATCTACGTTGCGCTCGCCGTAACGACCGTTCTGGCGTTTGCCGGGGCGTTCGCCTACCTACCGCACCATTTCAACGGAGAGATCACCGGCGGGGCGCTCTTGTTCACGGGGCTTGCGATTACGGCCTACATCCTCGGGATCCGACACGGCTTTGACGCCGACCATATCGCGGCGATCGACAACACCACCCGAAAGCTCCTCAACGACGGGAAGCGACCTCTCACGGTCGGCACGTGGTTCTCTCTCGGTCACTCGACGATCGTCTGCGCGATGATCGTCGCACTCGTGCTCGCTACCGAGTTTATCACCCGCCAGTACAACGCCTTCGCCTCCGTCGGGGCGGTTCTCGGGACGCTGATCTCGGGTGTGTTCCTGTTCCTAATCGGGATCGTGAACGTGATCATTGTCCTCGAGGTCTACCGGATGTTCCGGGGAGTCCGGGACGGAAAGCTCGATCAGAAAGCCCTAGACGACCAGATGCTCAAGAGGGGCTTCCTGAACCGGATCTTCGGCCGCTTTTTCAAGATCGTCCGAGAACCTTGGCAGATCTATCCGATTGGGGTGCTGTTCGGGCTCGGATTCGACACGGCGACCGAAGTGCTGATCATCGGGCTGACGGTCGTAGTTGCGACCTCCGGCGCGATCCCGCTCTGGGCGGTGCTGTTCCTGCCGCTGCTTTTCACCTGCGGCATGGTCCTCTCCGATACCACCGACGGCTTCGCGATGCGCTACGCCTACGGGTGGGCATTCAACCACCCGATCCGGAAGATCTTCTACAACCTTACTCTCACGGTGATCTCGGTCCTCGTCGCCTTTGCGATCGGGAGCGTCGAGCTTCTCCAAGTGGTCTCCTCCGAGCTTGGCTGGGGCGGGCCGTTCTGGACCTGGCTCGATGATCTCGATTTCGAGATGCTCGGTATCGGAATCGTCATCCTGTTCGTCGGAAGTTGGTGTGTTGCGATGAGTATCTACTACCTCAAGGGGTACGAGCGAGCCGGATGGGGGCCCGCCGAGCCCCCCGCTCGAGCGTAGGGGGCCGGAGCGTAGGCATTGACGCGGAAGGTCGTTCGCACCGCCGTCTCGCTCGAGCCCGAGCTCCTCGCGCTCCTGGACGGATGGGTCTCCGAGCGCAACAGTCCGAGCCGGTCGGAGGGGATCCGGGCGCTGATCCGCAAGGAGCTCGCGCAGCGGACCCTTTCCAACCCGGACGCGGACGCGCTCGGGGTCGTCGCACTGCTCTATCGCCACGACACGCCGAACGTCCTTCGGCGGCTCACCGCCGCCGAGCATCGATGGGGGGAGCACGTGCGCTCGACGACGCACGTGCATCTCCAGGGGGACGCCTGCGCCGAGGTGATCCTTCTGCTCGGTCGACGCCGGGAGATCGAGAGGGCGGCCGAAGACCTTCGGGGCGTGAAGGGCGTTCGGGACGGAGGATGGCTCGTGACCGCCCCGGCGGTCGCCGGCGGTCGGACCGGCCATCGTCACCCGCACGGCAGGTCCCGGTGAAGCGTACCGTGCGCTCCGGACCCGAGGACCGGCTCGCCCGGATGGTCCTGGGTCACTGCCTCGAGGTCCGCCGCGGCGAGGCCGTCACGATCGAGACATGGAACCACGCGCTTCCCTGGGCCCGCGCGTTCGTCCTGGAAGCGCGTCAGAGAGGGAGCGAACCGACCCTCGTGGTCGAGGACGAAGAGGCGTTCTTCCGCTCGCTCTCCCAGTCGTCGACCCGGACCGTCCCGGACGCGCCGGCGGCCCTCGCGACCGCCAGTGACGCGTACGTTTACCTTCCCGGTCCCGAGCAGTTCCCTCGGCTCCTCGGCCTGCGCGACGACGAACTCGGTACGGTCGTCGGGCGGCATGGCCCGGCCTGGTGGCGAGCGGCCCGACGCGCGGGACTCCGGGCGGCGCGCGTCTCGGTCGCCTCCGCCACGCCCACGGCCGCCGCGCGGTTCGGTGTCGACCGGGAGAGCTGGGAGCGGGAGCTCGTCCGGGCGAGCCTGGTCCCTCCCGAGACCCTGGCGCGCGCCGGTGACCGGCTCGCTCGGAGGCTGCGTCACGCACGGAGGGTGCGGGTCGTCCACCCGAACGGAAGCGACCTCACGCTGGAGCTTCACCGCGCCCCTCCCATCGTCGAGGACGGACGGGTCGACCGTTCGGACCGGCGGGCGGGACGGCTGTGGACCCAGATCCCCTCAGGATTCGTCGCCGCCCCCCTCGCCCCGGGCGTCGGAGAGGGGGTCTGGGAATCCAACCGGGAGACCTACGACCGGTACGTCGAGCCGTCGGTGGGAAAGGGGGCCCGGTTCTCGTTCCGGCACGGTCGGCTCCTCCAGTACTCCTTCGACCGAGGCGGTGCCGCCTTCGCAAGGGCGTACTCCCGGGGCGGGCGAGGACGGGAGCTGCCCGGTGCCCTCACCTTCGGCGTCAACCCGGGGATCGTCCACGCACCCGAGGTCGGGGAGCTCGCTGCCGGATCGGTCGGGCTCCTGCTGGGAGGCAACCGTTCGCTCGGGGGCCGGAACGCTTCGAGATTCTCCTATCTCTCCACGATCGCCGACGCGACCGTCGAGCTGGACGGGGAGCCGTTCCTCGACGAAGGTCGGTGGGTGCCGACCCGCAACGGTCGGTGACCGGGAGCGGGTTCGGCCGGGTTCGCGCCTGCGTCCGGAGTGTCACGTCGGAGGGACGGTCGAATCGATGCGCTGCGCGAAGTCGCGCAGGAGCGCTCCGGCGACCTCGAGGTGACGCCCCGATATCTGCTCCACGTTCACCCCGATCGGCACCGTCAGTCGCTCTCGGCGGGCCGTCTGCGTGACGTCCTCCCACAGCGAGAGGGCGCGTTCCGCGCTCCGACGGGCCGCGTCCCGTTCGTCTCCGCCGAGGATCGACCGCTCCGCGGAATCCGGCAGGTCGGCTCCGAGCCACCGGACGAACTCCGCGTCCTCGT
>DATJVA010000117.1:0-24569 GCA_035502015.1 Thermoplasmata archaeon
CACTTCGACCTCCGCCCCATGAACGATGTACACGCGACGGTGGTGCATCTCCCGGACGAGGATGCTCGAAGAATGTTCCTCGAGCCATCGCTTGACGCTCTGAATATCGACCATCCAGTCCCGATGGTCGACGAGCTCGGGCATGAACTGGATCAGTTGGAGCTTCAGGCCTTCGGACGACCCCACGAAGTCGATCATCCGGGGGATGCTGCTCACCGTCCGCCGGAAGACCACCATGTTGAGCTTCACCGGCTTGAGCCCGACCCGGAGCGCCGCTCGGATCCCCCGCAGCACGGGAGGCAACGCGCCCTTGCGGATCGACCGAAACTCCTCCGGCTCGGTCGTGTCGACGGAGACGTTGACGCGTTTCAGGCCCGCGTCCCGAAGCGACTCAGCCCGATGTTCCAGCATCGAACCGTTGGTGGTCAGCGAAACGTCGGGGATCTGCTGCACCGTGCGGTCGATGACCTCCTCGAGGTCGTTGCGCACGAGCGGTTCGCCCCCAGTGAACTTGACGGACCGGATCCCGAGCTCCCGCGCGACAACGATCAGTCGCTCGACCTCGGTCGGGGTCATCTCCTCTTCGTGGGGAGACCGGGGGCGTGCGACGGGACCGAGTCCTTCGTCATGGCAGTAGATGCAACCGAAGTTGCAGCGCTTCGTCACGCTGATGCGGATGTCCGTGACCTGCCGGCCAAAAGCGTCCGCTAGCATCGCCTGCTCGGGTCTATCATCCGCTCTCCCGTTTATAGGCACCGGACTCGCCAGGGGTCGATTCCGGGTCGACCGGACCCGGCCGTCCAAGAGACCCCGGCGAAGGTTCAATCGCCTTCGCAGGGGAGGGAAAGAAAAGGTTGGACGCGGACCCCCTCGGTCGAGCCCGACGGCCGGAGCCGACCTCGGACCCGACGACGGGCCGTTTAGAGAGCCCGTCGACCCGGAAGCATCGGCTCCGGGCCGGCCGGTGGAGCGGGCATCGGATGCAGGGGGAGGGGGAACTCCATCGTCGCTACTCCGACAGCAGCTTTTCGAGCCGCCCGTAGAGCTCCTCGAGCTCCTTCTCCTTCTGCCGCCCTCCCTCCCAGCGTGCGTTGACGACCTGAACCAAGAGGTCGGCCAACTTGTCCATCCAGGGACCCTCCTGCGCATCGAACCGCTGCTTCACCTTCTCCCGAAGAAGCTCGTTGTACGCTCGATAGGCCGACCAGACCCACGGACCAAAGCTCGGCTCGCCCGAACCACATTCTCCGCCCAGTTCGCTCATGTTTCTTCCCGAGAACTTTCGTTCCCAACGACCTCCACCTCGAGGGAGAGGATATTGACCGGGAGAGCGAACGGCTGGTCACACCCGAGCTCGGTCGACCGGTCGAGTTGACCTGATAACGAACACGTAACCGACGGCCTAAATCCCCGGACCTCGGTCCTTTGCCCGATGTCGACCGGCCCCACCGCGGTCATCGAAGAGGGTCCGGGAGGACTGGACGAGCGGATCCTCGCCACCCTTCAGACGCTGCACGGTCGCATCGCGTTCAGCGGCCTGCGTCGGGTCCTTCATGCGCATCCGGAATCGCTGTCGCGATCGCTCCGCCGCCTTGAACGGGAAGGCAGAGTGGACCGGTCAAGCGACGGATATCGGATCACGGAGGAGGCTCTCGACGCCTCTCACCCCTCTGCCCCCCAGCTCCGACCGATAGGACAGGTAACCCTTCCGCCGGGTACCGTAGCGGAAAGCGTGCTGGGACGTCTCGCCGGACGCTGGTTCGGCTCGTTGCGGTGGGTCGGTGTGGTGGAGGGACCTTCGGGGCAGCTCCTTACATGGGCGAAGAGGGATGGGTCGGCCTACATCCTTCTCGGGGTTCGCCGTGGGAGCCTCCGAGTGTACCTCCGGGACCAGGGAGCCGCGGACGACGTTACCGAGGCCGAAGACGCGGCGTACGAGCTGATGGTGCATGCCCTGGATGCGCTGCGTCCCTCGCGGTTCGAACCCTCGAGCCCGGTCGGATTCCTGTCGGCCGGCGTCGACCCGGGCGGTGCCTTTTCCGACAACTGACAGTGAACGTCACCCCGCAACCCTCGGACCCGGGGGATCAGGGCGCCCCCCCGAGGTCTCTCGGGCCTCAAGGACGCATTCACTCCTCGTTCCCCCCACGCGTGAGGGAGCGGGTCGTGACCGGCTCCCAAACAGTAGTCCTGCCGGGACTTCGCGTTCCGGCAGCGATCCGCGTTCACTCTCCGTTCACGCGGTCGATCCCTTTCTGGACCCGCGCACCATCATTCTCGGTCCGTACGGTCGTCGTACGATGGACCACGGTGGAGGTTCCGGGGGCTCTTCCGCGCGCGGCCGGTCGGCCAGCGCCTATAGCGGGGCGCCGCACGAGGGGCAGCGGCCGTCGACCTCATTGCCGAGGCTACCGCAGAAGCGACATCGGACCTTCACGACCTGGCGCTCGATGGTATGGAGGGTCCTCCATGCGGGCTCGGTGGCCGGTGGCAACGAACGTTTCGCCTGAGCGATCGACGCGGTCCATCCCTCGGGTTCAAGAACATCGAACCCGGGACGGCCGTGCGCAAGCTCCAGGACCAGCCGGGGTCGGCCCACCCGGGTCCGTCGGACCGCGACGTTCCGCACCTCGGAAAGCGGAGCGTCCAGCTCCGTCACCGTTTCGCCGAGCGCTCGCCGGGCCAGGCCCCGCCGGGGAGCTCGGGCTTCGAAGACGATGCGTTGATTGGTGACATAGAGCACCCCGGGGCCCTTCGGCGGCCGGTCGGACTTGTCCCCGGGTTCCGCGACGGCGTACGCGCTCCGAAGGACCACTTCGCCGTTGCCGAGGAGCATCCTCGTCGGGAGGGTCGCGGGATTCTAAAGCCCTCGCCGCGGCCCCGAGGCCTCCGTACCCTCGGAAGGGCCTCACGTGGAACGAGCGATCGGGGCGACGAGGTATGCGAGCGACCCCGGGGCACCGGCGCGGGCTACCAACCGACCGGTGCCGAGCGGTTCTGTTCGTCGAGCCACCGCTGGAGCGGCGCGAAGTACTCGAGAAGACCCTTCGACTCCATCCGTCGCTCGCCGGTCAGACGCTCGAGAGCGTCCGGCCACTCTCGGCTCATCCCCATCTCGAGCGTCTCGGCGAGCCGCCGTCCGGCCGCTTTGGACCCGTAGATCGAAGCGCGGTGGAGGGGTCCGGATACCCCGGCCTCTCGGACGAGCGCCCGGTGGAACTGGAACTGAAGGATGTGGGCCAGGAAGTAGCGCATGTACGGAACGTTCGCCGGGACGTGGAACTTCCCCCCCGGGTCGAACTCCTCGTCGGCGCGCGGCGCGGGCGGTTCGACCCCTTGGTAGCGCTTCCGCATCTCCCACCAGCTATGGTTGTAGTCGGCCGGAGATATGTCACCGGAGAACACCTCCCAGCGCCACTTGTCGACGACCAGTCCGAACGGCAGGAAAGCGACCTTCTCGAGGGCGCGACGCAGCAACAGGGCGATGTCCCCGCTCGGGTCGGTGGCCCGGTCGAGGAGACCGATCTGGACGAGGTACTCGGGAGTGACCGAGAGCGCGACCGTGTCGCCGATCGCTTCGTGGAACCCATCGTGGGCGCTGTCCCGGAAGAGGAGCGGCTGGCGGGCGTAGGCGCGCTGGTAGAAGTTGTGGCCCAGCTCGTGGTGGACCGTCATGAAATCCTCTCCGGTGATCTCGATGCACATCTTGAGACGCAGGTCATCGACCGCATCGACGTCCCACGCGCTCGCGTGGCACACGACCTCACGGTCCTTCGGCCGGACGAACATCGAGCGCTCCCAGAACGACTCGGGCAACGGGTCGAGCCCGAGCGACAGGAAGAACCGTTCCGCGGTCCGGACCATCTCGATCGGCGTGAACCCCCGCCGAACGAGGATCGACGTCAGATCGACGTCCGATGTCCCCGGCGGCAGCGCGAGGAGCGGCATGACCCCCTCCCACGACTGGGCCCACATGTTACCGAGCAGGTGCGCCGGGATCGGACCGCCCGCCGAGACTCGGTCCTCTCCGTAGCGCTGCCGAAGGCAGCGCCGGACGAAGGCGTGCAGCGAGCGGTAGAGCGGCTCCACCTCGGACCAGAGGCGGTCGACCTCGCGCGCGAACGCGTCGGGGTCCATGTCGTACTTCGACCGCCACATCGCTCCGGTGTCGGGAAACCCCAGCTCGGACGCTCCTCGGTTCGCGAGCTCGACGTACCGGACGAAGTCGGGACGGATCTCCCGACCGATCTGATGCCAGCCCTCCCACACCTCGGCGAGAACGTTCGCGTCCCGGCTCTCCGTGAGGACACGGGAGAGCCCCTGGAGGTCGAGCGCTTCCGGGGAGGAACGAGGCGTGAACTTCCCCTTCGCGTACGTGCCCCGCATCGCGGTCACCCGCCGCGAGAGCTCGTCGGCCTCGGCGGTATCCGACGGGGCGACGAGCGGCAACATCAGTCGGAGCAGCTTCGCCTTCCGCGCGTCCGTTTCGGAGAGGCCCTCGGAGGAGAGACTGGTCGACTCCTTGGCGAGCTCGACGGTGGCGCCGATGAGGCGCGAGTAGGCACGGGCGGCGAGAATCTCGCTGTCGGCGTTGATGTACGTGTCGTACACCCAGTCCGCCCTTTGCGACTCGACGGTGAGGTCCAGCAGTCGGCTCTCGGCCCGCCGAAGGAAGTCTCCCATCTCCGAAGCCGCCAACTCGCATCCCCCCGACCGGAGGACGAATGACCCCCCCTTTAAGAAGGGGCCCCTCGGAACGACCGGAATACCGCCCCTTGGTCCGCCCGGTGTCCGCCAGGCGGCACCGTCAAGGGCACCCAGTCAACCCCCCCATTTCCAGTCGAACTTTCGGCTTTATGTACGACGTGCGTCTGACACTCTGACGCGGCTGTGTCCGACAACCCCGATGGCCGAGCGATACTCGCCTCCCTTCCGGCGTGCTGTGGAATGAACGGGGACGACGTCGATGTCCCGCTCGCCGTCCTGCCCTGCCTGCGCACGGAGAGCCTGCTCGGGGCGCGAGAGGGGATCTGGATCGCATGAGCGCGGTCGTACGGAAGGGCTCGCCTTCGCCGCTCGAACCGCTCGTGGAGATACCCGCGCCACATGTGTTCCTCGGCCAGGGAGAACCCCGTGGTTACGGGGTGCGTCCCAAGCTCACTCCGGAGGCCGCCGCGGCGTTCGCCACCTACGTCGACTCCGCCCGGGCACGGGCGGCGATGGAAGGCCGGACGCTCGTCTACACGGTCCGCTGGGGCTAGAGCCCACGCCGCCGGTCACTCTTCGGGCTCTCCAAAACTAGCGCGGCCGCCGCTCGGAACGGTGCGGCGGCCGGGCCGATGGCCCCTTGCCTCCTCCCATGCCTGGGCGACCGCTCGCTTCGAGAGGGCGTCCGCGAGGACGTTCTCCTCTCGGGGTACCCACCGGAACTCCACTTTGCGGAACGCGCTCGCGAGCTGGCGCAGCCAGTCGTGGTACGCCTTCAGGTGCTCCGCCCGCACCTCGTACTCGCCGTTCATCTGACGAACCACGAGCTGGCTGTCCCCTTCGAGCAGGACCTCGCCGTCGTACCCGATGGACTTGAGGTGCTCAAGGGCCCGGATCGCCCCGACATATTCTGCGACGTTGTTCGTGGAGTGGGGGGCGTAGGGTCTCGTAGCGAGGCCGCACTCCTCGTAGTGGAGGCCGGGTCCATCGATGACGAACCCCCAGCCAGCCACCCCCGCTCCCGCCGGCGGTTGACAGGCACCGTCGAAATGGATCACGACCGGGGCGGTGACCTCGGTCGAGGCGATCCCCCGTGGAAGGAATCGGTCGTCGTTCATCATCATCTCCACCGCCGGCTGGACGAGGGCACGTTCGGCCGGTACGCGGGAGCGGGGCGGGCGAGTCGAGGACAGTTGCAGAACCCCTCGACGCGGGCGCATGTGGGGCATGTGGCCCGATTCATGACGAGCCCGAGAGGGCGACCGCAGTTGCGACAGTCGCGCGCGCGGGCGCATCGCGGACATTGGGCGAGGTCCGGAGTGATCACCGACCCGCAGAACCGGCAGTTCACGGGTTCGTGAGGGTTGAACAGACGGCGCTCGCGGCTGTCCAGCGAGGCTCCGGCCGAAGGGCGCTCAAGAGCCCTCTCGGGGTTGCCGAACGCGCCCCCGACCGTCGTACGCGACGGGTCGAGGGCGAGCGCGCCGAGCATCACGACCACGAGGCCCACCGGGGCGAGGAGGAAGCCGACCTCCTGCTCAAGGTCAAGCTGCTCGGCTCCGGTCACGACGATGGGGAAGGCCACCATCGCGAATCCGAAGAGGATCACGGCGACCCCACAGTAGGCGATCGACCGGTTCATCTCGCGTCCCGACGCCCCGTGCGCGCCGCGCGCGCCCTCCGGACCCACGACGCACGCCCGGCCAGATAAGCCGGTCGGCCGGAGGTCGTGCTTTTCATCTCGACGAAGCTCCCGCGGTCATGGCGCAGCCGACCGCGACGCTCCGGACCACTCTCGGAGACATCCGAATCGACCTCTACCGCGACCGTGCTCCCAAGACGGTCGACAACTTCGTCTCGCTCGTGCGCAAGGGATTCTACAACGGCCTCACGTTCCACCGCGTCATTCCCGGGTTCATGATCCAGGGCGGATGCCCGAAGGGCGATGGTACGGGAGGACCGGGGTACACCATCCCGGACGAGTTCGAAGCGACGCTGCGGCACGACGGACCCGGCGTGCTCTCGATGGCGAACGCCGGCCCGAACACCGGTGGCAGTCAGTTCTTCATCACTCTCGCGGCCACGCCGTGGCTCGACCGAAAACACGCGGTGTTCGGCAAAGTCCGCTCGGGGCAGGACGTGGTCGAGAAGATCGCGGCCGTGTCGCGAGACGGCAACGATCGACCGCGGAGCCCGGTCCGCATTGTGGAAGCGACCGTCGCCGGCGTGTAGCTCGCGCCCGTTCACACGGGGTAATCGAACGGCAACCGTTCCTTCGGGTGCGCGACGTCCTCGACCGTCGTGAGGACGCCGGCGACGATCTCGAGCGCCGGGACGACCATCAGGAGCTCGAGGAACATCGAATAGCCGGCCGCGATGGACGCCGTCCCGCCCGGCAGCGCGAACTTGTACGGGGAGAGCAGGACGAGGTAGTAGAGGTATCCCAGGAAGACCCCCGAAAGGAGAACCGAGAGAGGTCCGTAGGCGACCGTCGGCTTCAGGACGTAGCGCGCCGCGCTCAGGAGAAGCAACACGATGCCCCACGTCGTCACCGCGGCGATCGACACGGGGATCGCGATGCCACGGGAGTGGAGGTAGGCCAGCGCGGCGACCGGGAGGGCGACGAACGCGACGAACGATACGATCACTCGAAGCCCCGCCACGATGATCCGATAGGCGAGCGAGGGGACCCGGTAGCCGAGCGGAAGTGGGGTCGGAGGCGTGGTGTCCGGTGCCGCGTTCACGGGATCGGCTCCGGAGGGAAGGTGGTGGACGTGCCGGCCACCGAGTAAGTGAGCAGCAGTTCCCCACCGGATGGAGAGCAGGTGGTACTCATCGAGATGACGTCGGTCTGATCGAAGAGCTGGCCGGAGGGCACGTCGACCGGGAACGAACCACCGCCGCACGTTACCTGGCCCGCCGATTCCACCGTAAAGGAGATCGAGCCCTGCTCGTCGAAGTCAGCGTGGTTCGCCCAGCTGAGCGTAACGGGTGCGGTGACCTCGTTGTTGTTGTAGGTTGGCGTCCCGACCGTGGCCGCGAACCCCTCGAACGGGGCGCCCCATGAGCGGGTCTCCAACAGCGCGATCGAGAGCGGGAAGAGGTAGGCGTACGTGACGTTCGCCCACGCGGAGAGCTCGATCGGTTGGTCCTCAAACAGCAACGACTCGACCGCGCTCGAAGCGTCGATCGGTAGACCGAGCGAGATCGGAAACACCCCGGTCGAGCCGCCCTCGATCGTCTTCGGCCCGATGGCCAGCGTGGCGAGATGAACTCCCGAGGCGTTGGCGACGTGGGCCGCGAGCTCGAGCGATTCGATGGGATAGATCCCCGGGTTCGACAGGACGAACGAGCCGCTGACCTCGATCACGCCGTTCGAGACGAACACCCCGGAGAACGACTCGGACCGAATCGTGGCGTGGGCCGTCTCGTAGGCCGAGTAGGCGACAGTGCCGGCGAATACGACCAGCAGGACCAGGACGATCGTGCCCGTCCAGCGCAGCGCGCGAGCGACCCGATAGATCAACGGCGGCGTTCGATGCGTCGGGATGCCCTGCGCGGCCACCTGCCGAGACCCTCCTCTTAGACGCGTCGCCCTCCTTTGAAAACCTATCGCGCCCCCGGCGGTGATGTCGGGGAGCGGACCCGGGCCCTTAGGCGCGACCCGGCGGCATCTCCGTCGGCGGGTCCGCTCCGATATCGGTCGTTCTGGCGGTGGCGAGCGGCGCCCTCGCCGCGGCAGGAGAGGCCCCCTCGCCCGTCACTCGGCTCGCCGACAGCACCGCGGCCGCCACGAGGACCACGGCCATCACGTAGAACGCGGCATGAATCGCACTCAGGAACTCGGAGGAGACCGTGCCGATCACGGCTCCGCCTCCCACGAACACCCGGAACGCGACCGGCCGGGAAACGGCCAGAGCCGCGACGGTGACCACCAGCGTGTAGCTCGCGATCGTGCCGGAGTTCCCAAGCGTACGGAGCAGGCCGGAGACCGACCCGTAGTACGAGGGCGGCGCGTCGTGCATCACCGCTTTGTTGTTGGACGGCCAGAACAGCGCCCCGCCGATGCCCGTGACGAGCGAGATCAGCGCGACATCCACCAGCGGCGTCGAAAGGCCGATCTGCGCGTAGAGCAGCACGCCGACCAGCATGAACCCGATGCCGATGGTGGCGAGACGAGCCGCACCGAACCTATCGGCCCAGCGCCCGGCGCTCGGAGCAAGACCCGAGGAGAGGACGTACCCCGGGACGAGGAGAAGGGACGCGTCAAGCGGTGAGAGTCCCCGAATCCCCTGGAGGTACATGATCAGGAGGAACACGGTCGCGAGGTACCCGGTGCTCTGCAGGAACGCCGCGGCCAGTGACCGGGAGAGCAGCCGAGAGCGGAACAGGGCCAGTTGGATGGTTGGGCTCGCCGCCCGCCGCTCCCACGCGAGGAAAGGAGCGACCAGGAGCGCCCCAAGGGCCATCAGCGAAAGGTTCCATGTGGAAGCTCCGTAGGATGCGAAATCGACGGCGCCGTAGACGATGAGCGATAGCACGGCAGCCAGCAGCAGCATACCGATCAGGTCGAGGCGAGCCTTCGTGCGGTGGCCAACACCGAGGTAGCGATAGGCGAGAACGACCGCGAAGACCCCGATCGGCACGTTGATGAAGAAGATGTACCGCCAGCCGACGAACGTCGTCAGGACCCCTCCGAGCACGATGCCGAGGGTAGCGCCGACGTTCCAGCCCATCGTCGTGTATCCGAACGCCCGACCGCGCACCGCCGGAGGGAACGTGTCCGCGAGGATCGCCGTTCCCGTCGCGACCATGAACGCCCCTCCCACCGCCTGCACGGCGCGAAACGCGACGAGGCTCTCCGCGGTCTGCGCGAATCCGCAGAGGGCCGAACCGACGGTGAAGATCACGAATCCGATCGTGTAGAATCGACCGTGACCGAACAGGTCGCTGATCCGACCGGCCTGGGTGGTGAGGATCGAGACCAGCAGCAGGTAGATCAGAATCGTCCAGAGGACGGTCGTCAGGTCCGCGTGGAGGTCACCCGTGATCGTCGGGAAGGCGAGCAGAACGATCGTCGTGTCGACGGACGCCATCAGGGTCCCGAGGATCACGATGAAGAGGATCCAACGGGACGATGCGGGTGAGCTTGCCATCGAGATGCGGTTCGACCACTCCGGCGGCCATTAAATCACTCTCGTCAATTTCGGAATCGAACCGTTCAGGGCCAGATTCATCCGTTGGATGGTCGTTGGCCGCGCTATGCCCGACCCCAAGGATGAGCCGGAGACCACTGGGAGTTGGTTCAATTGGTGGCCGAGCCCAGTGATCACGAGCGGTTCGCTGCTCGTCGCGGTGGTCCTCGGGTCGGTCGGGCTACTCCTCTTCGTCGTCGGCATCGTTCTTTTCGCGAACGCGCTTCTCGTCCCATCGATCCCCTGCCTGGTCGCGGGCGTCGGATTCGGGTGGTGGGCGTACCGCCGAGCCGTACCGGGCGGCTCTCGTTCGGCGTGACGTTCTCCGTAACCGACCGGATTCCCCGCTCACTCTTGTTCGGCCATGGTGGTGTTTCGTGACGGCGCATGCCGGCGAGCCAGGCGGGAGTCGGGTCCGAACGCCCCACTCCAGTGGAAGAAGGCCACCTTGGCTGTGTCGACGAGGAGGGCGGCCGCGGCGACTATAGCGAGAAGCCCGAGGACATAGGTCGCGGAAATCGGTGACATCAGGATCCCGAGCGTCGCCATCATCGAGATCACCACGATGTCCCCTGCGATGACGACGAGCAACGGGGCGCTCGGACGGGAGGCCCAGGCATGGTCCCGCTCCCGGACGAGGAGGATGGTCCCCTGGGAGCCGAAGACTAGGTAGACGAAGAAGAAGGTCTGAAGCGGACCGATCGCGAGGTGGGCGATGTTCAGGGCCCAGTAGAGAAGAGTGTACGACAGGGTGAGCCAACAGCCGCCCACCACGGCGGCGGTCAGGACGATCTCTCGGACATCCCAGCGGTCCGGGGCGCTCGAAATGCGGGCGTTGTCGGCCCCGGCGGCCATGGAGACGAAGTCGTTGGCGAAGATCATCAACAGGATCAGGAAAGGACTCACGACGAAAATCCCGGCCGCAACGAAACCCACGGTCAACAGGAAGACCTGCTCGAGGTTCTTCGATACCTTGTTGAGGGTCCATGTGAGCATCCGCCGATAGACCCGCCGTCCCCCCTGGACCGCGTGAACGATGTCCGAGAGCCCCGGACGGGTGAGCACGAGTTTCGCGGAGGCACGCGCCACGTCGGTGGCGCTCAGGACGGCAATCCCCACCTCGGCCTGTTTCAGAGCGGGCGCGTCGTTCACCCCGTCGCCGGTCATTCCGACGACGTGGTGCTGGCCTTGGAGCGCGCGGACGAGCTCGAACTTGTCCTCGGGGTAGACCCCCGCGAACCCGTCGAAGGAGGACGGGTCCTGGGATAGATCGGTCCGCTCACCGATGTGGGGCCCGATCCCCACCTTCGCCGCCACGGCCCTCGCGGTGGAGGGCGTGTCCCCGGTGAGCATGACGACCCGGACGCCCATTCCGTGGAGTGTCTGCACTAGTTCGGCAGCGTCGGCGCGAGGAGGATCGGCGAGGGCAATGAGACCGACGAGTTCGAGCGGTTCTCGCTGCCCGCTCGCCACTGCAAGCACTCGGGCGCCCCCGCCGGAGAGGTGCTCGACGGCCGCTTCGAAGGTCGAGGGGACTCCTCCGCAGAGCTCCCGGACGACGCTGGGAGCACCGAGGACGACCCGGAGGTCCTGCCCATTCACGCCGATCACGGCCTCGGAGCGCTTGTTCGCAGGGTCGAAGGGGACGAACCGGCGGCGGAGAGGGGGCACGAGTCCGCGCCGCCTCACCTCCTCGAGGATCGCCAGGTCCACCGTGTCCCCGGTAGAGGCGTCACAGGCCGCGCTCGCGAACGAGACGACCTCTTGGTCATCCTCCTTCCCCAGCGGCGTGACCTCGGCAAGGCTCTCGCGCCCCTCGGTGAGCGTCCCGGTCTTGTCCACGCAGAGCAGGTCCATGCTGGCCGCCTCCTGCACCGCCGTGAGCCCGGTCACGAGGACGCCCTGCTCGACCAGATAGCGCGACTCGAGCGCGTTCGCTATCGTGAAGGTCGCCGGCATGGCCGCGGGCACGGAAGCGATGAGAAGGATCAGGACGAACGGCACGACGAGGGCGAGGTCGACGCCTCGCACGGTCGCGACGACAAGGACCAAGACCGCCAGCACGGAGTCGAGCGTCACCAGGTAGCGGACGATACTGAACAGCAGGTTCTCGAGGTGGCTGACGGAGCGGGCCGAACGGACGAGCTCCGCGGTCTTGCCGTAGAAGGTCCGCGCCCCGGTGGCGGTGACGTCCGCCGAGGCCTCGCCCCGACGGATGACCGTGCTCGAGTAGAGGGTCGTGCCGACCGACCTCGACACCGGCTCCGATTCTCCCGTGATGGTGGACTGGTCGACCTCCACATCGCCATCGACGACCTGGCAGTCCGAGGGGACGATGTTCCCCATTCGAAGGTGGATGCGGTCTCCGGGGACGATCTCGCGCGCGGCCACGGTGGTCCACGTCCCGTCGCGGAGCACACGGGCGGCGACCTGCAGACGGTGCCGCAGAAGCCCCAGGGCCGCGCGAGCCCTGCGCTCCTGGAGCTGCGCCAGCACCGCGTTGAACACCAGGAGTGCGAGGATGATCGCGGCCTCCGGGTACTTCTGCAGGAGCAGCTCAATCGCCAGGGCCGCTTCCAGCATCCAGGCGACGGGTCCCCAGAACCTCCGTGCAAAGTCACGCAGCGTGTGCGGAGGCTCTTCCGGCACCTCGTTCGGCCCGAACTGCGCCAGTCGATTCCGGGCCTCCTGGCTGGTCAGCCCCCCGCTCCTTGCATCCTGACCGGCCATGACTGCGGGCCCCTCTCCTTCACGAACCTTCGCGGCGGTGGTGGCTGTCGGGACGGCCGGTCCCAAGTTAAGCCCGCCTCTGACAGGGAGAGGGGGTCTTCTTACAATCCCGGATGGCTCGCGGGGACGACGGGGACCGGGACAGCCGACCCGCGCCGAGAGAACCCTCTCGATTCGACCAGAGTCCGGTGACGGGGGTCCCGGGTCGGTCGGTACCAGTACGGTGGTTAGACTCCGCATGAACGAGTCGCTCGGTCCAAGGTTCGGGGCCTCCCTCCGGGAACCTTTGACGAGGTGCCGCGGGTCCTCGCGGGTCCGTCTTAGACGCCAAGTTGCGCTTTTCTAGCGACCCGGCCCTGGCGATACATCGGGTCCCACTCGTTCGGTTGACGTGGACGCCGCCACTCTGAGCGCGTGAACGAGAGGTTCGGCTCCTCGGAGCCGTGGGACGGCATGGTCGCATGCCGGGGTGTTCTGCCGCTCCGGTCGCACAGGACATTGGCGAGTTAACCCGATATGCCGAGCTCCCATTTTGACCCCCGTGACTTTCGGATTCCGAGAGGGCTTCGTCCGAGCCCTCGGTCATCGCCTCTTTTGGAAGTCCATCGGCGAGAACGCGCGGGGCACGATCCTCTGCTTGCATGGGGGCCCGGGGGGCAATCACTGGTTCACGATGCCGATGGCCGACATGGCGACGCTCGGCTATCGAGTGGTCATGTACGACCAGTTCGGGTGCGGGCGGTCGGATCGGCCGAAGTCGTTCGAAGGGTACTCCATCCAAACCGCCGCCAAAGAGGTGGACGCCGTTCGGCAAGCCCTCCACCTGGGTCGGTGTCACCTATGGGGGTCGAGCTACGGGGGGGCCCTGGCGCTCCAAGCCGCGCTCCAGTCTCCGAGGGGCTTTCAGACCCTGATGGTCTCGAGCGGGTACGCCAGCGCGCGCCAGGCGGAGGCCGAGCTCGCACGACTTGTCCGGCGATTGCCGGATCGCGACCGGGCCGCCATTGAGTTCGCGGAGTCACGAGGTCGACTGAACACCGCGGCCTATCGGAGATCCGTCGCCCGGTTCTATCGTGCCCACGGGGCGGGCCTTCCCGTTCGACCCTACGAGGTAGCCCTCGGGTTCCAAGATCAGAACCGGGAACTTCATGCCGCCTTGTTCGGACCGGGAGAGGGCATTCTGGCCCGGTCGTCGGGCACCATGACGAACTGGGATGTTCGCGACCAGCTCGGACGAATCCGAATACCGACCCTGGTCCTGGTGGGGCGGCACGACTTCATCACCCCATCTTGCGCCCGGACGATCCACCGTGGGATCCCAGGATCGAAGCTCGTGGTCTTCGAGAACGCGGGACACGAACCGGCGTTCAAGGAGCGGGGTCGGTTCATGCAGGTCGTCCGGGACTTCCTAGCGGAGGCGGCGAGCCTCCGATAGGCGGACCGCACGGCGCGCGCCGGGCCACCGTGGGATGACAGGGTGGTCGAGCGGCGCACTTACCCCGTGGGTGCGCCGCCCACGGAGACCGACCCTCCCGAACCCGTGGGGTCGCTCCCGCCGACGGCGTCGCAGCCGAGCGAACGACCACGCTTTCATACGAAACACGGACGGAGCGCGAACGACGAAGATAGCAGCCACTGGAGGGACTTGAACCCCCGACCTGCTGATTACGAATCAGCCGCTCTGCCAAACTGAGCTACAGTGGCGTGAACGGACGGACGAAAGAACTCCCCGTATAATGCTGCCGCCCGCTCCACGCTCCGGACGCCGGGCGAGCGTCCGACGGACTCGAATCGGGAGGACGAGACTCGGGACAGAAGGTCTTTGGCTGCGGCGACCGCTCGTCGAGATCGTGGCGAAGATCACGCTCGAGGGCCTTCCCGCCTACTCGTGGCCGGGCGGCTCCATACAGGGGACCTTCGTGCTGGAGACGGATCGGCCGTTGAGGGCGGCGGACATTGAACTGACTCTCCGAGGAACGGAGCTCTCCCAAGTGACCATCCCCGAGGGGAAGAGCGAGCGCGTCGTGCAGCAAGACTATCCGTTTCTCGACGTGGCTTCCTCGTTCCTGAACGGAGTGACGTTCCAGGACCCGGAACATATCGCCCCGGGAACGTATCGATTCCCGTTTCAGTTCGCGGTCCCCGACAACGCCGAGCCGTCCATCGCGACCTCTGAGGTGCCCGCCGTCCGCGGACGCTTCTTCCACCGACCGGACGGAATGTACGTCGAATACGAGCTCGAGGCACGAGTCCGCGTCCCTTGGTGGGTCGACCCGGTGGACCACGTTGCGGTCCCGGTTTACTCCCCTCGGCGCGTGCTCGGGACGATACCGCCCTTACCTTCCGAGCCCTCCGGGGACCACCCGTCGTTCCGCATCGACTTCGATCCGGTGCAGATCCTTCCCGGTGGAGCGGTCGCCGGCTCGTACGCGATCCAAAACCCGAAGGGAAAGCACCTCGAAACGCTGACCGTCCGTTGCTTCCGGCATGTTGAGTACACGGTCCAGGGAAGGGGAGAGGTCCGGGACGGACCGACCTACGAGGTCGTCGTCCCGCTCGGCGACCGGCAACCGACCTACAACGGCCGGTTTCAGTTCGTGATCCCGAACTCGATCGATGCGACGGGTCCCTTCCACGGCCAGCTCTACCGCACATTCTGGATGGTGCACGCGGAACTCGCCGTAGAACTCGGATTCGCCGTGAAGGTGGACGGCGCCTTCACGCCAGCGTAGCGGGGTTCGGGTCGGGCCCCTTCGCCGCAGTTGTAAATACCGCACTCCCCCTCCCGACGCCGGCCCGGACCGATGGCGAACGTCGGTGCTGGAATCGCGCTCATCGTCTTCGGCTTCATGATGGCCGTCTTCGGGGCGGTCACCTACAGCAGCTGCCGCTCGGCACCGACGCTGAACGGAGTCGCCCCCGATTGTGGCGGATTCGGCCTGGTCACCGAGTTGGGAATCGCGCTCGGGGTCATCGGGGTCGTCGTGACGGTCATCCTCGCGCTCCTCCAAAGGACCTCGCACCGAAGGACCCCATTCATCCAGCAGGTCCCCGACCCGTCGCTCCCCCCTCCGATCATCCCACCGGTCGTCACGCCGCAGGCGGTCGAGAAGGAGGTCGTGCAGGTTCGCTGCTCGTTCTGCGGAAACCTCTTTGATGGGACGGCGAAGGCGTGCCCGTGGTGCGGAGCGCCGTTCGGGTGACTGGCTTGACCTTAGGACCCTACGGTGTTCGAACCCGGTCGGAGCCTCAGCGGATTGCGTCGAGCGCTTCCGTGAGGTCGCGCACGAGGTCGTCTGGATCCTCAATTCCGAACGAGAACCGGATGAGCCCCGGGTCGATCCCCCGCCGTTCGAGTTCGTGCGCGCCGAGATGGCGGTGGGACGTGAGACCCGGGACGCTCGCGAGGCTGTCGACACCGCCGAGGCTCGACGCGACGTGAACGAACCGGAGCCGGTGGAGGAACCGCTCGGCCATCTCGGCGCCACCTTTCATCGACACGGAGACCATCCCGCCCCGTCCCCGCATCTGGCGCGACGCGATCTCCTCCTCCTCGGCGCTCGCGCGTCCGGGGTACCGAACGCTCCGAACGAGCGGGTGGGACGCGAGCGCGTCCGCCACGCGCCGGCCGTTCTCGTTGTGTCGCGCCACGCGAAGCGCGAGCGTCTTCATGCTCCGGCCGAGAAGGTAGGCGGCGAACGGGTCGAGGACGGACCCGTAGTCCCCACGGGGGTCGATCCGGCAGAGAAGGTCCGACGGCCCGACGACGGCGCCTGCGGTGAGGTCCGAGTGGCCCGCGAGGTACTTTGTGGCGCTGTGATAGACAAGGTCCGCGCCGAGCGCGATCGGGTTCTGATTGATCGGGGAGGCGAAGGTGTTGTCGACCGCGAGGATGCAGCCGACCGCGTCCGCCGCCTTCGCCCACCGCGCGATGTCGTGGACGGTCAAGAGCGGATTCGTGGGGCTTTCGATGACCGCGAGCCGGGTCTTCGGGGTCAGGAGCTTCTCCGGTTCCCGAGCGTCCCGCTCGTTCACGAAGCGTACCGATACTCCGAACCGGGGCATCAGGTCCGCAAGGACCCCCATCGTCCCGCCGTAGAGCATGTCGAGAGCGACCACCTCGTCACCCGTTTTCACGAGCGAGAGGAGAAGGCTCGTGAACGCGCCCATCCCGGAGCCGAAGAGCCGCGCCGACTCGGCCCCTTCCAGGTCGCGGAGCAGCTCCGCCGGAACCTCTACGGAGGGGTTCGCAAGGCGGCTGTACTCGTAGAGACCGCCCCGGTCGGCCGCTTCGGAGAATCCCGACGGGAAGTGGTATGTCGTGGAACGATAGATCGGAGGTACGACCGCTCCGGCGTTGTAGTCGGGGCGTCCCGCCCCGTGAACGAGACGCGTCGAAACACCGGCCCACTCGGGGAGCGGGGTGAACCGGGGGCGGGGACGACTACCGGGGTCCTGCCGATCGTCCAGGTCGCTCACGAAAGACCACGACCGAACCGGCTTCCCGCCTGCTTCAGGACCTGGAGACGCGCGGGAGCACCGATCTCCTCGAGGTAGGCGACGACCGCGGGGGGTACGGCCTCCTTCCACGTGCCGCCCTCGGCGAGCTGCTCCCGGATGCGCGCCCCCTCGAATCGGGCGCGGTCGAAAAGCGGCGGACTCTCGACGAGGTAGCCCGACCGCTCGAAGAGCAGTCGGGTCAGCGGGTTGTTCGTGTAGACTCGGTCAAAGGTCGGGAGGAGCGCCTCGAGATAGCTCACCCACAGCGCGTGTCGGGAGATGTCCGCGATCGGCACGAGGACGGTGTGCTCCACCTTCGCCTCGAGGAGCGCCCGCTCGATCATCTCGATCCGCTCGCCCGCGGTGAACGGGTTCTCCCATGTGTACGACTCGTCCGCGGTGCCGACCCCGATCAGGAGGGGGGCGGTCGGGCGGTCGGCGCGGACCTTCCGTACCACCTCGAGGTGGCCCCGGTGGAATGGCTGGAAGCGGCCGATCAGCAGCCCCCGCACGGCTTCCTCGATATCACTCGGGGGTCAGGTCGTCCACGTCGTCGAGGAACTCGTCGATGTGCGGGCAGCGCGCCGTCAGGTAGTGCCGGCAGTGCTCGCAGTGGCGGTCGTTCCACAAGGTCGTGAGGTCGTCGTTGAACTCATAGCACGGCCGGTTGATGAATCGGTCCTCTTCGTCCTCTTCGAGGGCCGAGGAGTTCGGGAACGGACGGGACGCCACCGGCCCATGCGCCGGCACCCGGAACGTTCCTCTCACGAACCGGCCGGCCGCCCCGGGGGAAGGGCCGACGTAGAAGGCAGCGGGGTCTCCTCCGACGACGGACCGGTCGACCGGACCATCGCGGAGAGTCGTTCGAGCAGGGACTCCTTTTGAGCGCCCTGTCCGACAAGAGCGTACTTGAGGACGTCCCGAAGCGTCGAGACCGGGATCACTTCGACCTTGCCCCGGTACCGGGACTCGAGGACCAGGTCGGCGACGTTCTCCTCGGGCACGAGCACGCGCTTGATGCCGGAGTCGGAGGCGGCCTCGACCTTCGCGGTCACGCCACCGACCGGGAGCACCTGGCCCCGGACCGAGAGCGAACCGGTCATGGCGACCGACTGGTCGACCGGCACCCCTTCAAGGGCGCTGATCACCGCGGTCGCGATCGATACCGAGGCACTGTCCCCCTCGACGCCATCGGACGTGCCGACGAACTGGATGTGAATGTCGTAACGGGAGATGTCCTCGCCCGTGTACTTCTTGATCAGCGCGCTGACGTTCTGGACCGCCTCGCGAGCGATCTCGCCGAGCTTTCCGGTCGCCACCACGACTCCGCCGTTGCGGGTCTGTGCGGGGGTGACCTCGGCAACGATCGGGAGCACGATCCCCGAGAACTCGGCCATGCCGGACTGCGCGTTGATCGCCGCGAGCCCGTTCACGACGCCGACGGCCGAGCCCTCGGTCGTGAACATGTGGTACTCCTTGCGCCGCTCGATGTACCGGTCCGCGATCTGCTGCTCGAGCGAGCGGGCCGCCTTCTTCGCCTTCACGACCTGCTCGGCGTGCACCACCGGGACGCCGTCCGAGAGCGCGATGTCGCCCGCGACCCGTACGAGGCCACCGAGCTCGCGGAGGCGCAGCGTGAGCTGGCCGGAGCGCCCCGATCGACGCTGGGCCTCGCGGATGACCTCGACCATCGCCCCGAGGTCGAAGTGGGGGATCTTCTTGTCCTTCACCACTTCCTGCGCAATGAATCGGACCAGCTTGAGCCGGTTCTCGTTCGTGTCGGGCATCGTCGTCTTGACGTAGAGCTCGTAACCGTACCCCCGGATCCGGGAACGGAGCGCCGGGTGCATCGTCTGCACGCTGTCGACGTTGCCCGCCGCGACCAGGACGAAGTCGGAGGGGACCGGTTCGGTCTTCACCATCGCGCCGGCCGACCGCTCGGACTGGCCCACGATCGGGAACTTGCGCTCCTGAAGTGCCGTCAGGAGCGAGTGCTGGCTTTCGATCTTGAGGAGGTTGATCTCGTCAAGGAACAGCACGCCGCCGTTCGCCTTGTGGATCGCCCCGACCTCGACCCGCTCGTGCGGAGGGGTCTCGAGGCCGCCCGACTGGAACGGGTCGTGCTTCACGTCGCCGAGCAGCGCTCCGGCGTGCGCCCCGGTCGCGTCGACGAAGGGTGGCTTATCGTCGGGAGAGTGGGAGACGAGGAGCTTCGCGACGGCATTCCCCGTATCGCTTCGCCCGCCCGAGAACCGAACGATCGCGTAGATGATGAAAATGATGAGGAGGCCGAAGAGGAGGTCGGTCAGGTCGTGGTAGAGGATCACGAGGTAGAGCGTGAACGCGAAGATGGCGATCGCGACCACCACGAAGAGGATCGTCCGCTGCTCTTTCTTCTGGGCCGCCTCGAGCTTCTGGGCGGCGACGATCTCCTTGCCCTTCCCGGCCGGGACCACCCGGATCTTCGGCTCGTTCGGGTCCTCGCTGTTGGAATAGGCGAGAATATCCTGGAGCTGCTCCTTGGGCAGGTAGTCGACCATCGCCCGGGCGAGCATGCTCTTGCCCGTGCCGGGCTCTCCGATCAGCATCATGTGCCGCTTCTGCGTGGCGGCCTTGTGCGCGACCTCGACGGCGTCGTCCTGGCCGATCACCTGGTCGAGCAGGCGCGGAGGGACCTCGACCTGAGCGCTCGAGGTCACCGTGAGCGTGCGGGCCCATTGGTCGAGCTCGCTGGATGCCGGTAGCTCTGCGGGCTCCGTGGGTTCTGCGGCCGGCGTTTCTTTTCCTTCGCTCATGGTGGCGTCACGGTTCCCAAGGGTGCAGGACCGTTGCGCCAAGAAATCGAAGGAGGGGGTCCATATAAATCCCTTCGGGATGTAAATTGACCGTTCGCCACTACATCACCCTGTTCGGAGGGCCCCGGAGCGCGTTCCGGCACCGTCGGG
This sequence comes from Thermoplasmata archaeon, assembly GCA_035502015.1. Classification (GTDB taxonomy): domain Archaea; phylum Thermoplasmatota; class Thermoplasmata; order Lutacidiplasmatales; family UBA184; genus Lutacidiplasma. Next base: position 20,078 of record DATJVA010000117.1, read on the forward strand.
GGGTCCGCCGTTATCTACCGCCCCGGGCTCGGCCCGTCCGAGGTTCTTGATGACGGTCCGGCTCGAGGGAAAGCCGGTGGCCGACCGGGTCGACGAAGCGACCCGCACGGCGGTCCGGTCGCTTCCAAGCGGTGAGCCGCGCCCGTGCCTTGCGAGCGTTCATCGGGGGGTCGACAGCCCGTTCCGCTACTACCTGAAACGCCAGGCCGCGGCGGCCGCCGCGCTCGGCATAACGTTCCGCGACGAACCACTGTCCCCGGCCGATGGCCAACCCGAGCTCCTCGCCCGACTCGGTTCCCTCGATCACGACCCGGCGGTCCACGCGGTGCTGCTCGAACACCCCCTCCCGAAGCCGTTCGACTTCTACCGCGCCGTCGCGGCGCTGCGACCCGCGAAGGATGTGGACGGCGTCGGCACCGCAAACCTCGGCCGTCTCGTCGCGCAAATGCCGGTCCAGGTGCCAGCGGTCGCGCTGGCCGCGGTCGAGATCGCGCGACACTATCAGCTGCCGATTACGGGCGAGCCCGTGGTGGTCCTCGGTCGATCGGAGACGGTCGGCCTTCCGCTCGCCCTGCTGCTCGCCGGCAAGGGGATCGGACTGAACGCGACCGTCACCATCGTCCACTCCCGTAGCCGGGACCTGAAACTGGCGCTCGCGCACGCCCGCACCATCTTCTCGTGCGTCGGGCGACCGGGAATGCTCACGCGGGAGGTCGTACCGGAGGGAGCGTTCGTCGTGGACGTCGGGGTAGCGACCGTTGCCGACCCCGCCCGACCCGGTCGTTCGAAGACCGTGGGGGACGCGGATTTCGCGAACCTCGATGGATGGGCCGGCGGCGTCAGCCCCGTGCCCGGAGGGGTGGGCCCGGTCACCGTGGCGAAGCTGATGGCGAACGCTCTCGAGGCCCGCCGACTGCTCCGCGAGGGGGCCGACGGATGAGCCGCCACCATCCCGGGGCGCCCGGAGCGAAGCCCCTGCCGCTACGATGCCGCGACTGCCCGATGTGGTACGGTGCCGAGGACGACGGCTGGGGCCCCTGTTCGATCAAGAACCGACGGGGGGACGAGCGGTACCTCACCTGGGGAGGTCACGCATGCGACGAGAACTACTCGCCGCCGAGAGCGAGGCCGATCTTCGTCCGCGCCGCACCGTTGAGCGGGTTCCGTTCCACCTCCAAGGCATCGGCCGTCGGGTACACTTCCACCTCGAAGGCGGCCCACGGGAGGCGTCGCGCGGCGCGACGCAGGACGAAGGGCGACACCTCGACGCGACGGCGGACCGGGTCGAGGCGATAATCGTCCGGTCCCACCCGGAGCGCCCGGACGACCCGCGTCGACCAGCGTTCGAGGGCGGTGTCGGCGCCGGCCTCCACCACGCCCAGCACGACGGTGCCGTCCTCGGTCCGTGGGGCGAAGGCGGGAGCGGTGCGCGCGGCCCGTCGCAGGAGGCGTTGCCGCAGTTGCACCCCATCCTTGAACCGGGAAGAGCAATAGTGGACGGGGATCGAGACCGGGAACTCTCGCACGAGGCGCTCGGCCACCGCCCGACTTCCGCGGACCCCCCAGCCGTTCCGGGGGTCGACGCGGTAGTCCCGCTCGCGCATCTTCGTCTCGTTGGTCTCGGAGAACTCGAGCTCGTTCAGGTTGACGAAATCGACGCCGATCGACTCGAGGGTCTTCAGCAGTCGACGCAGCTCCGCTTCCTTCTCCGGCAGCACCGGGATCTCCACCCCTCGGCGGATCCCCCACTCCGGAGCCCTCTCGAGCACCGCACGGTACGCCCCGCCCTCGCTCGAGAGCGGCCCCCATAGGTAGTGGGGTATGTGGAGCCGGAATTCGTCGAGCCCGGCGCGCGCGAGCCGAGCGAGCTTCTCGGGGTTCGGCTCGTGCGTGTAGAGATGGATGTTGTGCTCGGGCCCGAACTCCTTCTTGAGCAGTCGCACGTAGTGCTCCACCCGGTCTACCACGCCGAGCGGGTCGCCGCCGGTGATCCCGGTACCCGCGGCCCCGATCGCCCGCGCCTCGTCGAGGACGTCCGAGTCCGAATGGACCCGCCGCTCGTTCGCGTAGACGACATCGAGCTGATTCCGCGCCGGTGAGACCGGGCAATAGAAGCACCGAAACCGGCAGAGCCCGGTGACGAACAGGACCATCTTCCGGCCCTCGGCGCACTGCGTGCACGCCGGAGAGAGCGCTCCGCGATGGCTCGATGCCATCGGGAGGAGGTGGAGCCCGTTCGTGTCCATCACGAGAGGCAGCCGGGGCTCGCCCGATAAGTGTTTCCCGGGCCGTCGACCGCGTTCTCTCGCTCTCCGGCCAGCGGCCGACGTTCGGTTCCCGTGGTGGCCTCGTGCCACCAAGTGGGGTGGAGGGAGGGCGGGGGCGTAGGCTCAAATCCCCCACCCGGCTGGACGGCCCAGTTCGTGGAGGAACTTCGCCGATGGAAATGCAACCGGGCCAAATGGCGTACGACCGCGCCAGCACCGTCTTTTCGCCGGACGGACGACTGTTCCAGGTCGAGTACGCGCTCCAAGCGATCCAGATGGGGGGTACGGCCGTGGCGGTCACGTACGAGGCGGGGATCGTCTTTGTCGCGTACCGCAACCTTCCCGTCAGCTCGCTCGCCGAGGCGGGGTCGATCGAGAAGAGCTTCGCGATCGACAAGGGGCTCGGGTGCGTGACCGCGGGGCTGATCGCCGATTCGCGGGTCCTGGTCGAGTTCCTTCGAGTCGAAGCCCAGCGCCACCGCCTCACGTACGGTGAGTCGCCCCCGTTCACCCTCCTCGGACATGCTCTCGGCACGCTCCTCCAGCAGTACACCCAGTTCGGAGGGACCCGACCGTTCGCGGTGTCGCTCCTTCTCGGCGGGTTCGACGGAACGACCCCCGGCCTCATCGAACTTGACCCGAGCGGGGCCACGATCGGCTGGAAGGCCTACGCGATCGGCCGCAACCGTCGGGCGGTCGCCGACTTCCTCGAGGAGAAGCTTCCCGACCACCTCACCGAGGAGAGCGCGTTCAAGCTCGCCGTCCAGGCGGTCGCCGAGGGCTCTCCCACACCGTTCCCGCCCGACGCGCTCGACGTCGCGATCCTCGAGCCGGACGTCGACCTGCGTCGCCTCTCGGTGTCCGAGGTCGCGCGACGCGTGCAGGGGATGGCGTTCATCGGTTCTCCCGAGCGACGGAACAACTCCCGGTAAGGGTCCGGGACTCGGCCCGCAAGGGTCTAAGAGCGAGTGGCCTCTTCCGCCGGTATGGCCCGCTCACTGACCTTTTCGCCCCAGGACGCGCGAGCGATTTTCGACTACGACCGGACCGTCTTCGAGCAGTTCGCTCGGCAGGTCCGAAGACTGCCGGGCACGCAAGCGACCCGGTCCCGGGGGATCGGCCACGAGTCACTGTTCAACACGCTCGTGCACATTCTCAACGTCCACGAGGTCTGGCACGTCTACATCGTACGCGAGAGGAACTCGGACGAGGAGCTCGAGAAGCTCTTCGCGGACCCCCGCCGGAAGCCGAAGAACTGGAAGGAGTTCGACGCGTACGCGGCTCGGGTCTGGAGGGAGGTCGACGCGACCCTCGCCTCGCTCACTTCGCGCAAGCTCGGACGCAAGGTGAAGGTGTTCTGGATGCCGGGCCAGTACACCGTGCGCGACGCGATCCTGCAGACGACGTTCGAGGAAGCGCACCACCTCGGCGAGATCATCGGCGCGCTCTGGCAGGACGACATCGAGACGGACGACATGACGTGGCTCGACGTCGGCCGAAAGCTGGAGCGGCGGGTGCGGCGGCGCTAGGAACGCGCCGGACGACCCGACGCGCGAGCCGCCGCGTCCTCGAACTCCCCGCGAAGCCGCATCCGCCGGCGGGTGCGGTGGTAGGTGACGGCGAACCGGTGGGCCTCGTCCCGGACCGCCCGCAGCAGCAGCATCGGGGCCGCGTTCGGGTTCGGATGCATCGGCTCGCGCCGGTCGGTGCGGTAGACCTCCTCCTCCCGCTTCGCGAGGCCGATCGTCGGGATCCGGTCGGCGAGGTCGAGCTCCGACAGCGCCGCCGTCGCCGCGGAGAGCTGACCCGCACCGCCGTCGATGAGGAGCAGGTCCGGAAGGACCTCGTTCTCCGCGAGCCTGCGCGCGTATCGGCGCGAAACGACCTCCGCGACCATCGCGAAGTCGTTCGTTCCCTCGACCGTGCGGATGCGGTAGCGTCGGTACTCCGACTTCTTCGCGACGCCGCGTTCGAAGACGACCAGCGACCCGACGGCCTCCGACCCCTGGAAGATCGAGATGTCGACCCCCTCGATCCGGTTCGGGATCGTGGGGAGCTCGAGTAGGTTCTGCACGGCGACCAGCACCTCCCGGGGAGCGGGGCGCGCCACGACCTGGTCGACGGTGGCCCGCGCCAGACGTTCCGCGAGACGACCGAGCGCGGCATACCGTCCGGTCGGCCGGAAGTGCACCTCGACGCCCCGGGGGCCGAACAGCTCGTCGAGC